>JASFOV010000158.1:0-9152 GCA_050116355.1 Anaerolineae bacterium | reverse complement strand
GCATAGTGGGAATGTATGATGTGCAGATAGTTCCCACCCAGCAGCGCTGCGGCGAGCAACCCCGTGCGCCGCTGGCGCAAACGTGTGGCAGCCACATACACCGTCCCCACTGTAAGCGTCCCAATGACAGCCGTCAGCACCCGTCCAACCAAATAGTATTGCGGCACGACAAAAGTTGGCACATAGCGCCATAACTCCTGCGTGACACCATAGAGAAAGTACAGGCTGTAAGCGATGGTGTTCAGGTAGGCGTAGAATGGTGGATAGTTGAACCGGTGAAGGTTCCAGTCACCTGTCCACATGATCTGCGCGGCACGTTCCACCAGCGCGTGCTCATCCGGGTGGTAGCGCGTGTAAGCAGGAAGGCCAAAACCACTCCCCCACAAGCGCAAGCCAAGCGACGCTACCAGTATCACACCGAGCAGAGCAACCGCGGACCATCGGCCCCACAAACCTTTTCGCATAACCCTATCTCGTATCAGAACAACAGGCTCTCCGCACCATCTTTTGATGACTATGCGAAATAAACCGCGATCAAGCTATACGCCTACCGCTCCGTCACGGTAACCTGGTTCATGACATCCCCCTGCTGGATGGCATTGACCACATCCTGACCCTTGATCACTTTGCCAAAGACCGTGTGGCGCCCGTTTAGGTGCGGTTGCGGCGAGTGCGTAATGAAAAACTGGCTGCCGTTGGTGTTTGGACCGGCGTTGGCCATGGAGATAGCGCCTGTCTCGTGTTTCAACGGATTCCCTCGCAACTCATCCTCAAAGCGGTAGCCTGGCCCGCCTCGCCCTGTTCCTGTCGGATCGCCGCCTTGGATCATGAAATTGTCGATGACGCGATGAAAAGAGACTCCGTCGTAGAACCCCTCACCGGCCAAAAATACAAAGTTGTTGACCGTCTTGGGTGCATGCTCCGGATAGAGCTCCAGTTCAATCTCACCCCGGTCCGTTTCGATCGTAGCCGCATAGACCACATCCTCATCGATTTGCATCTGCGGTGGGGTACTCCACTGTTTGTTTGCCATGAACAACTACCTCCTCATAGATGATAAGACGCATATGGGTCAAGCATAGGTCTGATAAAGATCCAGAAGTTGGCGTGCGGCCTCCTCCCAACTGAATTTGTGCGCCTGCTTCAGACCGGCAGAAGCCAGGGACGCTCGCAATCCCTCATCGGCCAGCACCCGCTCCAATGCGTGGGCCAGCCCCTGCCTGTCGGCAGCATCGACCATCAGCCCCGCCTCCCCCACTACCTCGGGCAAGGATGAGTTATCGGCAGCAACTACAGGTGTTTCGCATGCCATCGCCTCCAGAACCGGAAGGCCAAACCCTTCGTACCAGGACGGAAAAGCCAAGACCGACGCCAGCGAGTAGAGCGCTGGTAGATCGGCATCGTCGACGAACCCAGGCAGGTGTATGCGAGCCCCCAACCCCGCCTGCTCGATCGAGGCCAAGGTCTGCTCGAACATCCAACCTGGACCGCCACAGAGGACCAAGTGCAATTCCGGCCCACCGGATACTGGCTCCTGATGGCTCATCAGGTGCTGGAACGAGTCGATCAGGCCGTCAAAGTTCTTGCGAGGTTGCAGCGTGCCAAGTCCCAGAATGAACCGCTGTGGTAGGCGATATTTCGCTCGCACACGATCCAGCTCTGCGGCATCCTCCACCCGCTGGAAGCGGGTCCCAATCCCAGGATAGAGCACACTCACCCGGTCGGGCTCAACGGCCAGCAACTCGATCAAGTCCTGCCGAGTACTCTTGGAGTCAGCCAAGATGTGGTCCGCTCTCTGGACGGCACGCGAGACCGCGCGCTCCAGATAGTCCCGGAACCCCGGCACAAAGAACTGGGGCAGACGCATGAATGACAGATCGTGGACAGTCAGAATCGCCGGGATGCCTCCCACGTACGGCAGGACAAAGTCAGGTGAGTGAAAGAGATCCAAGCTGCCGGTGACCAACTGGATAGGAACCGGCAATCTCAGGCGCTGCCACATAATGTTCAGAACGCGATCCGAGACGGGCACGGAGCGCACCCGGACATTATTCGCTCCCTCGACCGCGGCGTCCGTCCGCCGTTCACGACCCGCAACGAACCAAGTGTACGCATTGTTCACGTCCAGCGCACAGACAGCCTGGATCAGATTCCTGGTGTAGCGTCCAATGCCACCCCCCTGCCGCACCGCAGGCGTATAGTCGATACCAATCCGCATATTCTCCAGCCGGGGTGCTATGCCACCCGGCTCCTCTGTCCCCTGCTACTCAATCCCCCGGTAGGTCCAAATCCGGTTGATCCCAAAATTCCAAAAGAGAACCACGCCAATGGCGAACGCTTTGGCCAAGTTGTAACTCAAACGTAGGCTGACAAAGTGTTGGAACACATACTGGTCCATGACCAAAAGAACCAACGTATTGATACCCAAACCAAGGATATTGACAATGCTGAACTGTACCAATTGGCTACCCAGCGCTCTCTCTCTCGACTCGGGGAAGGTCCACAACCTGTTCCAAGTGAAATTGCTCAGGACGGCGGCGCTGAACGAGATGGCGTTGGCCACGATCAGCTGGATCTGGTGCGGCTCCAGTGACAGATTCCAATCCACGCCCAGTCCGATGCTTTCGAAGAACCACTTCATGACGTTCAGAACCGCAAAATCCACCGCCGCACCGATGGTGCCCACGATGGCGAACTTGATAAAGCGCACCAGCTCCTTGGGATTGCCCAGGAACTTGAGCCAAATACGGCCCACCAGGGGCAGACCAGCCACCCAGGTTGAAAGGCGGCTTAGGCGCGGGCTCGCTTCAATCACCCCCACAAAACGACTCAACGCGTACCTCCACTAAACGAGACGCATGCACCTGATTCATGGTTCCCTATGCCTATGCAGAAACCACTGCTGCGGGACTCCGTCTCGAGCATCCGCAGTTCTGATGGCCAGCAGCATCGCCACCTGCAGGTACATGCTGTGCACGTAGAGATTGTCAACCAGGTTGTGTACGGTCAAGTGGACCAGCACACCCAACACCCCGAGCGCCACTCCCCAATACCAGCCCGACGCCTTCCGGGCAGAACGCCAGGCATAGAGGAGCGCCGTAGCCCACAGCACCAGGTAGGAGATCAAGCCTAGGACGCCCGTCTCGGCGGCGATGTTCAGGTAATAGTTGTGAGCGTGTCCCAGCGCGTAGGGCCACAAGGGCAACGCGTAGCGCGGATAGACCGGCTCGTAGTTGCCGATGCCAACGCCCAACCACGGATTGTCCGTCCACATCGCCAGCGCCGACTGCCAGTGAGCCATCCGTTCCAGCACAGCAAAGTTGGCGTCCGTGATCTCCACACCGCGCACATCGATCACGCCCACGTAGGGCACGAAATCGGCAAAGCGCTGCACGATCGACGGCGGGATGAGAGCCACTCCCCCGGCCAGTAGCAAGTAGCCACCAAGCACAACAAACACCAAACCAAGGAGAGCCGCCCTACTACTGCGTGCCACAATGGCCAGCAGCATCACAGCTATCGCCGCGGCCAGGCCCAGCCAGGCCCCGCGTGACCAGGACATGATCATGGCGACAAACATCAGCGAGCCACAGCCCACGGCCCAGACCAACCAGCGACCCCCAGGGCGCTTGCCGACCGGAACGATCGCCGCGCCGATCAGGCCTAGGGCCACAGGCAAGGTCAGCCCCAGATAACCCGCATATGGGTTGGGCTGCTCAAACATCCCATAGGCACGCATGAAACGGCCAAAGAGCACAAACCCTTCGGGTCCTACCTGAAACAGAAACTGGTAGATGCCCTGGAGTGCCGCCAGTGCCCCGGTTCCCAGAACCACGGCAACCAGCGCCACTGTCCAACCGCCCCGCATCTCGTTGGCGACGAGAACGTACAAGGCAAGCACTTCGAGCCACTTGAGTAGCTCCTTCAGGCTGTATGGCAGCGATGCAGCGCCGAGGGTCGACAGCAACAACACGCCAATGAACACGGCCAGAGGCAGTGTCAAGGGTGGCCAGGTGACACGTACTTCTCGCCGGGCTACCATGCGCATCAGCCAAGCGGCCAGGACAAGCGCCACTAGTAGCTCTGTGGCACCGATGTTCATGGCACCGAGCCGGACTTGGCGCACCGAGCCAAACGGAATGAGAGGCACGATGAGCAAGACACCGAACTGGGGCCGGACTAGGGTGACGATGAAAACGATGCCGCCGGCCACCAGCAGGACGGCCCAGGAAAGGGGCAGGAGGGCGATGGCCAGGGCGACAGCAGCAACCGCAATCAGCGCCAGAAGCGCCCGCCTATCCGGGACCCGCGCTCCGACCCCCTGCTGAGACAGCTCCACAAAGCTTGGCATCTCACCGACCTACGATTGGCCAATCCTCAGGTTCGCTCAAGGCTCGACCCAGACAGCCAAGCGCTCACTTGCCCAGTCGCGTCTGGAACCAAGCCACTGTCTTGGCCAACCCATCCTCTAAGGAAACAGCTGGTTCCCAACCCAAGACTTGGCGCGCCCGGCTGATATCTGGCTGGCGGACCATGGGATCATCCTTGGTCCGCTCATCGCGAGGGTGTACGAACACGATCTCCGACTTGCTGCCTGTGACCTCAAGCACCTTGTGGGCAAACTCCAAGATGGTCATTTCCTGGGGATTACCCAGGTTGACGGGGTTGACCTCCGCCGACATGAGCAACTTGACCATGCCTTCGACCAGATCCGAGACATAGCAGAAGCTCCGGGTGCGCATACCATCGTCGTAAACAGTCAGCGGCTCACCCAAGAGCGCCTGACGAATGAAGTTGGGCACCACTCGACCATCGTCAAGCCTCATGCGCGGCCCGTAAGTGTTAAAGATGCGCACAATCCTGGTCTCGACGCCATGGTAGCGGTGATAGGCCATGGCTAGCGCTTCGGCAAATCGTTTGGATTCATCATACACGCCGCGCGGGCCGACGGGGTTGACATTCCCCCAGTAGTCCTCAGGCTGGGGATGGACCAGCGGATCGCCGTACACCTCCGAGGTAGAGGCCAGCAGAAAACGCGCCCCTTTGGCCTTGGCCAGACCAAGCGCCTTGTGCGTGCCGAGCGCCCCAACCTTGAGCGTTTGAATTGGATAGTTCAGATAATCCACCGGACTGGGTAACGACGCTAGGTGGAGCACAGCATCCACGGTTCCGGGAACGTAGATGTACTCGGTCACATTGTGCTTGATGAACTGAAACCGATCGTGTCCGGCAAGGTGCGCGATATTGTCCGTAGAACCGGTGCTGAGGTTATCTATGGCAATCACCCCGTGCCCTCGCGCCAGTAGATACTCACATAGATGGGATCCGATAAAGCCAGCACCGCCCGTTATCAGGATTCGCACAATTACCCTCTCTTGGCCAGATTGTTCACAACTGCCAATCGTACCCTGCCGTCCAACAAATGTCAAATACCACTGGCATCCGGTCTGTCGACCACCTGCACCAACGCCAGTGCGATCATGAAGGCGAAAGCCAAATCCACCAGAAAGAACGCATTGTCCACCAGGCCATGGGCGGCAAAGCTAACCATGCTGCCCATCAAGCCCAAGGCCAGCATGCGCTCCATGCCGTCAGGCAGGCGACGGTAGGCAGCCCAGCCACGCCGGAAGAAGGCCACCAGCAACAAGAGAATGAGTACCACCCCAGGCAGCCCTAGCCGTAGCCAGAAGTCCAACACAACGTTATGTGGATGAGATAGGTTGAACTCCTCCCAGGCAGTGGGCAACACATAGAACGAGCGATACTCGTAGAGAAAGTTATCCAGCCCCACTCCCCGCAGGGGATGGTCCTGGATCATGTTCCAGCTCGAATGCCAGAGCTGCAGACGGAAGAACGTCGTTCCGGCTGTGGTATCAGCCAGAGAGAGGAGCCGTCCCGGCCCCACGACGAGCAACAGCACCACGGCAAGGACCAGCAGACCAGCCACAGTTACGGCCAAGACCCGGCGGCCCCGGAGAGCTGCCAAGAAGAGAAGCGAAGCCGGAACGCCCACCAGCCAAGCGCCACGCGAGTACGTAAGCACGATCACTACACCGCTCAACAGCGCAGAGACGGCATAATACCACCGCCGCCGAGTGGGCCCCACGCCGCCGGAGGCTCCCCAAGCAGCTATCGCCACACCGACGGGCAAGAGCCGTCCAAGATAGAGAGCCAGGTTATTGGGTGAGCCGTAGAACCCCCGGACCCGCCACACGCCCTCAGCTGTGATCAGATTCTGGCCAAAGGCCCACTGGAACAAGCCGATGGCGGCGATGAGCATGCCGCCCAGAACCCACGCATCCGCCACCCGCCACAGCTCGCGACGTCCGCGCACCATGGCTCGTAGCAGGCCATAGAAGATGCCAGCCTCCAATACAACCGTGCGAAACTCGCGCGCCGCTTCGCGGAGATGGCCGGCCCAGAGCAGAGACGCCGCCCCGACCAGAACCAGCGCCACAACGCCCCAGTCGAGGAGGGTAAGGGAGCCCATGCCAAGCCTAGCCCGCGGATCGCGGGGAACATCCAGCCGTGAATGCTGCGCTTGGGGCTGCGTTCCGGCCGGCCATTTGATCGCTGCCAACCTGGTCAGCAACCAGTTGGCAAGCCAGGCAAGGGCTGTGAACAAGGTCAGGATCTCGACCATGGAAAAGACTTTGCCCAGCAGGGGGCGACCCAATTGATAGAACGGTAAGGAGAATGCGATGAGCGGTAGCCCAGCTTCAGGAGAGAGTAACAGCAGTACCCCCAACAAGACCAAGGCAGCCAAGGCGGCCACAGTGCCGGGCATAAGGTACACCAACAGGGCGGCACCTGCTGTCAGAACCAGGATCAGGCGCGGGTCCAGCGTGCGGTAGCGGGCCTGCAACATCCCCAGCGCACCCGGGATCGACTGGCGCACGGGCCAGGCGTGATAGACCGTGAAGCCCAGGGCAACCATGGCCGCTAGTGCCAGCATGGCCGGCAGCCAAGGCAGCGCCTGGGGCCGGTTGCCGGTCACCGACCAGCCTTGGATAGCCCACTGGCCCCAGCCCCGTTCGGCCACAACCTGCGCTATATGTTCGCCTGGGACCAACCCCTCAGCCACCGTGACGCGCTGCGTCTGGCCCAGAGGATCGTACAAGACCACGTAGGCCTGGCCCTGGTCGTCGGCGGGAAGCGCGCCAGCCAGCTGGCCGTCTACGGTCACGTACAAGAAAGCGCGGTAGTCGCCCCGCCGCACAATCAGATCCAGATGCGTTCCCCAAAACGAGATCGTCAAGCGATCGCCGCAGGCGCCAATGTCCGCTCCATAGGGTGTCACGCGCCAATCGCCTTCGTACTGACCGCTGGCATGATCGGCGGGATAGACGCCGGGCCAAGCCACAGAGGCGCTCGCGGCGAGTGCGCTCAGCGCCTCGTACACCCTCCCAGGCCGGCCCGCAGGATCAAGGAGCGCATACTGCCCGTGGACATCATCTGGGGACCAAGCCGCCCACAGCATGGGACCCAGCCAGGGCCATTGTTGCCGGGCAGAGAGCACCGCATCCGACACCGCACTGGACGTCCCCTCACTGACACCAAACGAGACCGCCCACACTGCGGTCTCGGCATCGCCATGGGACTCGATCACATCGCGCAGGAGAGCCACCCGTTGCCAATTCAGCTGCTCCGGATCGGGCGCGGCGCCGACAGGGGCATCAAATGAATAGGGTTGCGCTGCAACCACGTCAAACCACTCGGCCGCTCCCGCCTGGTAGAGGGCTTCGAGAAAGACCAGATCGCTCATGTTCGTGCCGCCCGGCTCGACATTCGGCGCCAGAGCAGCGGCCAGGATCGTCGCACTGGGATCGGCTGTCCGGATACGGATCGCGCCCTCGCGCAACAGACGCGCATACGCGGCGGGATCGATCTCCCCTGCCCCCCAGTGTGGTGCAATGTTGGGCTCATCCCAAACTTGGTAGTAGTCTATGCGATCAGCGTACCGGGCTGCGAAAGCGGCCAGCCAGTCCCCAAAAGCACGGGCGTCAGAGGGGGGAGCCAGGGGGTTTTGCGCGTTCTCGCTGGAGCGCGCCCAGGCCGGCGTCCCATCCAGCACAGCCACGATCTTGATATTATGTCGAACTATATCCGACACGACCGCATCCCAAAGGGCCCAGTCGTACTGACCGGCTTCTGGTTCCATCAGATCCCACGGGAAAGGCTGGCGGATCCAGTTCAGGTCCCCCTGCTCCATCGCGGAAAGCAGCCTCTCCCTCTCGGCAGAGTCTAGGAGGCTCAAATCGGTGCTGACACCCAGCGACTTGTCGGTCGCCAGCGGGATCGCAGGCGGAGGAGCTACGGCATGGGGCAGTTGCTGCCAGCTGACCAACGCTGCAAGTCCGAGAAGCGCTGCCACCACGACGCCCAACAGATAGGCGATGGGCGCTAGCCGGCGGTTGGATCTCATCGGGCCCACCTGGGATGGGTGCTCTGCCCATCGCTAGTCAGCTGGTCGACCTGTTCGGAGCGGATATCAATGCGATAGAGATCGCCTTCGTACTCGAGAATCAGGCTGTCACCCTCCGGCGACCAGGCGACCTCGGGTGCAATCAGACCCAGCATGCCCTCTTCCGGAAAGAGATGGCGCATGTTGCTGCCATCACGATCCATGACATAGAGATCATAGCGGCTGTCCTGCGAGTTGTTGGGCGTTTGGGCCTGACCAAAGGCCAGCAATCCGTCCAGCACCGGTGACCAGCGAGGCCCCGCCCACATACCGACCTCTTCGGCCAAGCGCAGCTTGAGGGTGCCATCGATGCTGGCCACCCACAGACCAAACACTTGGCTCTCCTCGGGATCCGCACCTTCCGGATCGGCTTCATGGGCCACGTAGGCCAACAGGTAACTATCGGGCGACCAGGAAAGGCCCGGTACCCAGGCCCAACTACTCTGCGTACGGTAGGGCGCAAAGCGAACTAGGGGGATCGGCTGGCCCACGTCCGGTGAGAGAATGCCTATGCCATCAGCCTGGGCATAGGCCAGAAAATTGCCGTCCGGCGACCAGGCGTAGGTCCGTCCCCACCAGGCGTAGGGGATCTCGGCCGTGGCCTCAAGCAACTGTTCAATGACAATCTCACCCTCTCCATCTTCTTCAGGAAAGGTGATCAGCCAGAGGTCGTTGTTGGCCTTCCATC
>JASFOV010000157.1:0-9185 GCA_050116355.1 Anaerolineae bacterium | reverse complement strand
AGGACTACGGAGCAGAACTACTGGAGGCCCAGGGCGGGCCCGTGCTATTATGTCTAGTAACTTGGGGACCGAGACGATCTTTGATCTCTGCCCAGATGCATGGTATAATCTCCGCCTATAGGCCCTACATTGCTGCCGGGTAGGAGTCCAGTACAGGGAGTTGTTCATGTCAGAGAGCGCCAGAATGTGGATGGAAGTCTCGTTCAATATCACCTATCTCCTCGTCGTCTGGGGCTTGGTGATCGTCATGGTATACCAACGGGAGAGGGTAGCGCCGGGCGACCGGAAGGTGGCCCGCCTTGTACGCTGGGCCTTTGCTCTGCTGGCTTTGGGCGACACCGGCCATGTGGGCTTCCGGGTTCTGGCCTATGCCTACGGCGACCTGGAGACTACGATATCTCTCCTTGGCCAGGAGGTCGGACTGGTGGGGCTGGGCGCCTTGTCAACCGCCATCACCGTGACCCTCTTCTATGTCTTGGTACTGGAGACGTGGCGGGTACGGTTTGGCAAGAAATATGGCTGGTTCGAGATCCTGCTGCTGGTCGCGGCTGGCGCACGACTTTTCCTCATGGTCCCCACAGCCAACCAGTGGAACAGTACGGTTCCTCCCCAGCCCTGGTCCTTGATCCGCAACCTCCCGTTGATGATCCAAGGCTTGGGCGTCGCCTACTTGATCCTCCGGGATGCCCGGCAGGCGGGGGACCGGGCCTTTACCTGGATTAGCATCTCCATCTTGGTTTCCTACGCAATGTACATTCCCGTTATCCTCTTTGTGCAGCAAGCACCGCTCATCGGCATGTTGATGATCCCCAAGACCATGGCCTATGTCGCTATTGGCTTCATCAGCTACTTTGCCCTCTACAGGCCTGCGGAGGCCGGGCAGCCTGAAATTGAAAGCTCTGCGTCCCTCCAGACAACAACACCTGGCGGAAGCGCAGAGTAGGCCTACTCGCGCCAGTCCGGCTGCCAGATCTGCCCAGCGGGCCGGACCCTATCAAGCTGGGTTCGAGGCCATTCCAGTTGCCCCTGCTCAGGAACGGCCAGAGCTGGCCACCACTGGACCGAGGACGGAACCATGAGCGCCAGACGTAGGGATAACTCGGACCGTGAGCGCTGGGACCGCAAGTACGCAGCTGGCGAGGGTCCGGCCCACTTTCGACCCAACTCGTTCCTGGTCGAGAACCAACAGTTGCTTCGCGGGGGTCGGGCGCTGGATGTTGCCTGTGGCTTTGGGGGCAACGCCCTCTTTCTGGCGCGACTGGGCTTTCAGGTGGAAGCGGTGGATATTAGCACCGTAGGCTTGGGACGGGCTCAGGCTGAGGCACTGCGGCAGGATCTGGACATCCAATGGATCCAGGCTGACCTGACTAGCTGGTGGGTACCCCCTGAACGCTACGATCTCATCGTTGTGTTCTACTACCTGAACCGGGAATTGACACCCCACTTGGCGGAGGGCCTGCGGCCTGGGGGACTGCTATTTCAGGCCAACCGCAACAAAGGCTTCCTGTCGGTTCGACCGGGCTTTGATCCGGACTACCTCCTGGAACCTGGTGAGTTACAAGCCGTGGCCAGGCACGCCGGCCTTAACGTGCTAGACTACACCCAGACCCCTCCCCAAGAGGGCTATAACTCCCGCCTGATCGCCCAAAAGCCTGTCGCACACGCTGAGCACTGGTGACCGCACCCACCGGGGAGGGCGTCTAGCGCCGCTGTGCACCCTGTGCCCGGATCCGCCGCCAACAGTCACGGATCTTCTGCAATTCCTCCTTGGTGTCAGGCAACTGTCCATAGTGCGCGTTCACATAGGCATCGGTGATCAACTGGACGTCGCGCTCATTGCCCGGGAGGGCTTCGTAGAGAGTCCTCAGGTATTCATAGGGCGTTTGCGATTGGAGGCGCGGATAGCCGGCTTTGGTCGCCAGGCGTACCAGGTTGGCGTAGATACGCTGGATCGAGATAGCTGACAAGAGTTGAGAGCCAACACCAAAGCGATCCACCAAGGCTGCCAGTTCACCGAAGCGGTCGCGCCCAGCCTGGAGACGCGCCAGCAGGCCGCCGGCCAGCACCCGACCCGATAGCAGAGATTCACGGCTTTCTTCGCCCGCCCGCTGTCTCGTGCGACCTATCCGCCACCAGGTAAACAACAGCACCAGCAGGATGACGGCTACAATCACGACGATGATCGTACCGGCCTGCAGCGCCCCTAGAACTTGGGCGACTCCTTCAAATTCCTGACCTGAGCTGGGCGGGAGCGGCTGCCCCAGATCGCCCAGCTCATCCAGGACACCCTGCAGACGCTGGCTCAGATCGCTCCAGTCTATCTCCAGCCAAGAAAGGATCAGCCCAAGCAAGGCAAACATCACCCAGGAGATCACCAGGATGACGACCTGCAGCACGATCAACAGCGGCGAAAACCAGCTCAGGACCTGGGACAACCCTCCACCATAGAAAAAGACCGCAACCAGCGAACCGAGAAGCACGAGAAACAATACCGCTCCAAGGGTTGAGCCGATCCAAAATCCACTGAAGGCCATCCGGCCGCCGCCTGGCATCTGACTCACCTCTTCGACGCGGGACAGAGCCACGGCCATGAGCGAAAACGCAAAGTACGCGGTCACAAAGACTGTTATATCCGTCTCGCCCAGCAAGGCAAGCACAGGAGCCAGCAAGGCCCAGATGATCACGCCCGCGCGAAAACTGAATCCGACGCTGTCGGCCAGAATACTGCGACGCGCCAGGTGGATGCCACGCGTCCAGAGGTAGAGCAACAAGAAGATCAGGATCAGCTCGCCAGACAACAAGTTGGATAGATCGGCAAAGCGGTAGAATGGTTCCACCATCCAACGCAAGCCTGGCAGATCAGCATCCACATACAGATGGAAGCGGAGAAACAGACCGATCGAACCTAGCAGAACGGCCACCAGCAACCCCTGCTGGATCTTGAGGATGAACCCAATCCGATCGATCCCCCGGTAGAGGTACGCATATCCCACCAGCAAGCCAACAATGGCCAGCCAGCTTGGAATCGGCGGATGAGGGGTCACACGCTCGCTGATGGCCAAGAACAGCGGAGCCACCCAACACGCTTCGGCGGCGGCCAGGGTCAGATAGATGGCTTCTCGCCGCACCCGCACCGCGGGCCGTCTGATCATGAGCTCCGTCTCCGGGCATAATGAATAGGCGGCGCGACCTCTGGCGCCCAAGCGTCCGGCTCGCCCAAGAGACTATCGTCAAATGGAAGCTCTGTGGCAGGCAAATGATGGATCAAAACCTCAGGGGGCAAGGAATAGGGCTGGGACGGCTCATCCTCCAAGGACACCAGAACCAACCGTCGCCCAACATCGTGGAGTTGCAGCAGCGCCGCCAGCAAATCCTCGGTAACGACCGCCGTCACAACCACCAGTGTAGCTCCCCAGGGCAACCGTGGGCTCTCACTCAACAACAGGGACTCGATCGAGCTTGTCGAAAAACTGGTCACGGCCGCCAAGGCCTCCAGCATCCGGAGCAACTGGTCAGGCCGCCGGCTGGGCAGCACCTTGATGGGTTGGTCTGAATGCGGAATCGATCCATTGGCCATCAAGCCCGTAACGTAGCGTTGCTCCACGGCATAGCTGGCAATAGAGGCAGCCACGCCAATGGCCCGCTCCAGGAGTGCCGGATTCACACCCTGCCAGTGACGGGCAAAGGTTGCCACGTTGAGCATGATCACCAGATTCTGACTGGTGGTCGGCTCGTAGACCTTGACCTGGAGATCCTGCCTCCGGGCGGTGGCCTTCCAGTGTACGTGGCGCAGGCTGTCCTCCGGCTGATGCTCGCGCACACCGATCGTCCGGCTGGGATCTTCGAATATGCGCCACGAGGCCTTTGTTTCGCCAAATGGATCCTTGGGCGGAAAACCCAACGCCTCCAGAGGCAACACCTGGGGATAGACGATCAACCAGTCCAGATGGCTGTCACTCTGTTCGTGGGCGAACAGACCGAAAATGTCCCCGGCGACCAGGCGTACCGGGCCAAAGGGATAGAAGCCCCGGCGCGTACAGTGCACTTGATAGGTACGGTTGACGCGCTCGTACCAGCGCAGGGAAAAGGCAATGCGCAGCTGTCCTATCTGCCCAGACGGCGAGGGCACCAGCTCGCCTTCCTGCAGCGGCAAGGCGGTGGACCATTGATCTTCAATCTTCATCCAGCCAAGGGGCAGGAGTTTCTCGTTTGTCACGCGCACCGTCAGATCCACTACCTCACCTGGAAAAGCACGGGGACTGCCTTCTGCGCCACTGCCAAAGGGGCCGGCAGCCAAAACGCGCTGGTAGCTCACACCATCCAGACTGTGCCGGTTCCACCACCAGGCAAAGGGTAGCATGGTCAACAGAAAGGCAGCCAAAACAAACCAGGCCTTGATCTGAAACACCAAAGCCAGGAGAACGAGAAAAAGGGCAAGGTAGATCCAAGATCGATTGAACATAGCTCTGTCCGGCCCACCACTTCCTAGCGCCCCCTTGTGTGGACCGTGGGACCCAGTATACCACCGATCTGGCGTTTCGCGAAAGCTAGGCCCCCAAGGAGCAACGCCGCTCAACTGGCCTCATTCGGTCAGCAGATCAGAAAAAGGGCCTCCCCGCGGAGAGGCCCCCAAGCTGTCGCAGTCCAATGTGATGTCTGCTCATTCCAGGTGTAGCTTGCTGTTGATCGTCTGGCGCACATCGGCCATGCCCTCCTCGAGATAGGGGTAGGCAAACAGCACAGCCCCAAATCCAAAAAAGGCTCCTGTAAGGCTGCGTAGCAGCCAGGTGCTCTCGTGCAAGCCAAACAACTGCAGGACGCCATCCACCCCCATGGGCACCAAAAAGATCAAAAAGAACCGGAAGCGCATCTTCCACTCGCCGAGCCAGCGCCGGACAAGGCCGTACAGCAATCCAGTCAAAAAGATGGTGCCATAGATGGCAACATCGCGCTCACAGAAGGCCACCTTCCAGCCGACTGTTTCATTACCGATGTCGCGCGAGAAGGGATGTACCTCCACACCGGCCGACTCTAGCTCCTCCGGCGAGTACACTGCCTGGGGACCGCCATAGAAATAGGATCGATCAGGTCGTTGGTGACAGGCCGGCCGGTAGATCGTATAGATCACCTTGGCCGGAACCTCGTAGCCGGCATCCATCAACACAGGTGCCAGGAGGGGCAGACCGACGTAAAAGCCCCAGATGAGATTGACCACGAACAGCCAGTGTTTGGCAAACTTGAAGATGACCTTGTCGGCAAAGATGACAACGTCCCGAGTTCGGCCCGTGACCGGCTTTTTGTCTGCCGTCAAAGCTATCTCCTATTCGTCCAACACTTCGGTCAGATACCGCTCCAGCACATCAGCGGACAGGTAGCCCAGGTGGCGTTCTTGAATGATCCCCTCCTGGTCGACGACCAGGCTCATGGGCAATCCTGGTGTGCGGTACTCCTTCGATACCACGCCCTTCTCGTCTAGAACCACCGGGTAGGTCATCTGAAACTCCTCGATGAAGGAATCGACGAGATGCGGTGGGTCCTGGACGCTGACGCCCAAGACCACGAACCCATCACCCGCACGTTGCCGGTAAGTTTCTTCGAATTCCGGTACCTCAGCCCGGCACGGCGGGCACCAAGTGGCCCAGAAGTTGAGCAACACCACCTGACCGCGGTACTCACTCAAAGAGACCTCTTTTCCGTCAAGAGTCTTGAGTGTAAAATCCCGGGCCTCTTTGCCGACCTCAACACCCTGACCGACAGCCGACTCGTTTCCACCACAGGTCGCCACTGAACCAGCGACAACCAGAAGCAGAAGCACTGCAACGATTTGCTGCCAACGAACCACCATTTCTCCGCACCCTCAATCACATTTCCAGGTTTATGAAGCTGCTGTACTGGGACAAGAACGACAAGCTATCGGTAAAGATCAAGATGCCCATCAGGACCAGCAGCAGCCCACTGAGAACCGAGATCAGTCCCAGATAGCGGTTGGCCTTTCGCAGCCAGCGCGACAAGGGACCAAAGGCCAGACCAACCAGCAAGAACGGAATACCCAAACCCAAGCTATAAGCGATCAACAGCAAGATTCCCTGGCCGACGGTCTGCAGCTGGCTGGCAACGATCAGGATGCCGGCCAGGATGGGCCCGACACAGGGCGTCCACCCCGCTGCAAAAACCACACCAAACAGCAGCGACCGCAGATACCCAGTCTGTCCCTTGGGTTGGATCTCGATCTTTTTCTCGGCATAGAAGAAATCAGCCCGATTGAGAAAGATAACCGCCAAGGCAATGAATATACTGGCGATTAGATTGGGCACCACGTCATCAAAGCTGGCCACGTAATTCAGAATGCCGGCCGCCACCGCCAGGGTCACCTGTCGCACCGTATTCCAATCCGCCCCGGCAAGCACGACCAAGCCCATCATCACACTCTCGGCCATCCACACGTAGGCATACTGTCCCCAGTCCACCATCCCCAGGGTGATCAAGCCTGAATCCAGAACAAGCGTTACGAGGAAGACAATGCCCGCCGCAGCGATCCAGCGCCGTCGGGTCCAATCAATGCCCATCAGACGCATGCCAAACACGACCAGCAGCACGCCGCCTAACCGCTGCAGCAGAATGGTCGAATCGAAAAGGAAGCGCCCCAAGAACGTGGCCGTGGCGCCAAGCAGCACAAAGACCAAGCCAAAGCCCAGCACAAAGAACAGAGAATGGAGAAAGGTTCGGACCGTCTCTTGGCGCGTCGTGGTCCCTCCCGCCTCGATAACGGTCGTACCTCCCAGGTAGCCGATATACGCCGGTACCAATGGCAGCACGCACGGGGACGCAAAGGACAGCAGCCCCGCGACAAACGCTAGCGAAAAGGTCAGATTCTGTGGATCCACGTTACCACACGCTCCCCGTTCTCACGAACCGCTCTGATATCAACAGTCCAGAATAGCAACGGTTGCGCAAAGAGGCAAACGACCGGATGTCGCCTTATCCCTCGACCTCGGGGAACGGCTCCTCCTCGATCACCACCCGCAGCGCCTCGAGTTCCGATTGGATGTTCCGTTGGCGCAGCGCAATGCTGAACACCAAACCAAATGACACCGCCCAAATCACGGCGTACGCCGCCACCAAATAACCCATGACTACCTCCTGTGTACTCAGTCTCCCAGCCCTGCTCTGACCGGGGGTCATCGCCTATCCCATCAGCTTCTGTTTCAACGCTTCAACGTCATCGCGCGTCCGCTCCAGCCGGATCCGGTGCCACATCAAGGTCGCATACCACACGGTGAAGGTAAACAGACAGAAAAAGAACGCGAACATCATATTGGGTCCCAACCCGCCTCCCGCGCTGCCGAACATGAGCGGGTGCTGGGTGCGCCACAGACGAATGGCAATAAAGTTGATAGGCACCGAGATAAAGGCGACAATGCCATAGACGGCCGCAAATCGTGCCCGGCGCGACGGATCTTCGACCGACGCGCGGAGCATCAAGTAACCCACGTATACCAGAAACTGGATCAACGAAATGGTCAAGCGCTCATCCCAGACCCACCACACACCCCAGGCTGGCCTGGCCCAGATCGAGCCACTGATCAGGACACCGAGGATGAACAAGGTGCCGATTTCAGCCGAGGACAGGGCAACGATGTCCCACTTGCGCTGCTGTGTACGCAAGTAGCCCACACCACCCACAAAGGTGACAAAGAAGGCCAGAAAACCGACCCATGCGATCGAGATGTGGAAGTAGATGATGCGCTGGGCATAGCGCCCCGTCTCGCTCTGCAAATCAGCATCGGGCGCGCCGGCCAAAGCCAGGTAGATTGCCACCATCATTAGGACCGCACTAACTGCGGTCAACGCCAGCAACGGTGTATCATTCGTTCGTTTCATATCCTACTCTCACCTGCTCGGGTGCCAACAGAATCCAGTGGTTCCAGCTACTCTTTGACTACATAGTCAAAGGTCATAAAGGCCACCGCAGGGAAAATGACGTCAAAGGCGACCAACAGTTGCAACCACGTGGCCACATCGGCCATGCTCAGACCATCCAGGATGCCGGCAGTGGCCTTGACCGCAGCAATCAGCACCGGAGCCGCCACGGGCAACAGCAGAATCGGCAGCAATACCTCTCGAGCACGCGTCTGAGCCGTCATGGCCGACAATATGGTGCCTACCCCGGCAAAACCGACCGTACCTAGCACTACGATCAATACCAACCGCAGATCGAACAGGTTCACGCCAAAGAAAGCGGTAAAGATGGGAAGCATGATTGCCTCCACCACCAGCATGAACAGTACCGTCGAGAACATCTTGCCAAAGTAAATGGCTGTGTGATCCACTGGCGCCAGGAGCAAACCCTCCAGGCAGCCCCGGTCCTTTTCCATAACAAAGGCCCGGTTCAAGCCAAGCACGCCAGAGAAGGCAAAGGCCACCCAAAGGGCGCCGGGTGCTACCTCCCGGACCCGCTCACCACTTACCCGCAGGTCGAAGGCAAAATTAAAGACGACAATGACCAACACCGCAAAGACAAACATGGCACTGAACATCTCTTTGGTTCGCAGTTCAGCGACGATATCCTTCCAGACGATGGCCATGACTTTGCGAAGGTAACTCATGGGCACCCCAGTGGCCGACGATTCAACATCACGCGCTGCGTCTCACCCGGGAGACAGGTCGCGTCGCTTCACGATAGATCTCTTTCATCCCCACCAGGTCAAGCCCGGCACGCATCCCTTGCCAGGCGACCTTGCCCCGGTTGAGGATCGCCGCCCGGTCGCACATTTCCAACCCCTGTTCCAGATTGTGGGTCGTCAGAATGACTGTCCGGTGCGATGCTGCCAGGTCTTGCAGGACGGAACGCAGCATATCGGCAGCCTGCAGATCCAAGCCCGTATACGGCTCATCGAGGAGCATAATGGCCGGATCGTGCAGGATGGCCCGCGCGATGGCCAAGCGCTGCACCATCCCGCGCGAAAAGGTGCGCACCGGGTCGCGGCGTCGCGCTGTCAGACCCACTTGCTCGAGGACGAGATCGATCCGCGCCTGAGAGGCCGGTACATCGTACATCTGCGTGAAAAAGCGCAGATTCTCGTCGGGTGTCAGATCACCATACAGCAGTGGGTTATGTGAAATCAAGCCGACGTGACGCCGCACCGCTGTGGCCACTTTGCCTAGATCCTGGCCACGCACCCACA
>JASFOV010000156.1:0-9193 GCA_050116355.1 Anaerolineae bacterium | reverse complement strand
TTAAGAAACGGATAAGTACAGGAGATAGTTGTTTGGAGGGAGTTGCACAATGGGCAAAATCATAGGTATAGATTTGGGTACGACCAATAGTGTGGTTGCGGTGATGGAGGGCGGCGAGCCAACCGTCATCCCGACTGCTGAGGGGGGACGTCTCTGTCCATCCGTCGTGGCATTCAGCAAAAACAATGAGCGACTGGTTGGCCAGACAGCCCGCCGGCAGGCTGTGGTCAATCCCGAGAATACGGTATTCTCGGTGAAGCGGCTTATGGGCCGTCGCTATGAAGATGAGGAAGTAGCTAAGGCCCGAGAGGTCCTGCCGTACAAGATTGTCGGGGGTTCGGCGGGTGATGCGCGTGTACGTATTCCGCAGACGGGCAAAGAGTACACGCCGCAGGAGATCTCGGCCATGGTGCTGCGCAAGCTGGCCGAGGATGCCGAAGCATACTTGGGTGAAAAGGTCACCCAGGCGGTGATCACGGTTCCGGCCTACTTTAACGACTCACAGCGGCAGGCAACAAAGGATGCGGGCAAGATTGCGGGTCTGGAAGTGTTGCGCATCATCAACGAGCCAACTGCGGCATCCCTGGCGTATGGCCTGGACAAGGAAGAGGCACAAACCATCTTGGTCTTTGACCTGGGCGGTGGCACGTTTGACGTATCTGTCTTGGAGGTTGGTGAGGGTGTTGTGGAGGTTAGATCGACCAGCGGTGACACCTTCCTGGGTGGTGACGACTGGGATCAGCGGATTGTTGACTGGGTTGCGGATGAGTTCAAGAAGGAGCAAGGCATTGATCTGCGCAAGGATCGCCAAGCGCTTCAGCGGCTCAAAGAGGCTGCGGAAAAGGCCAAGATCGAATTGTCGACGGTTGTGGAGACCGAGATCAATCTGCCCTTTGTGACCGCCGATGCTAGCGGTCCCAAGCACCTTCAGATGAAGCTCACACGGGCCAAGCTGGAGCAATTGGCTGAGGATCTGGTGGAGCGTCTCAGGGAGCCGTTCAAGCAAGCCTTGGCCGACGCCAAAGTCCAAGCGAGTGAAATTGACGAAGTAGTGCTGGTGGGCGGTGCAACCCGCATGCCAATGGTCCAGGAATTGGTCCGGAGTATGACCAATGGCAAGGAGCCGCACAAGGGCGTCAATCCTGATGAGGTGGTCGCCATAGGCGCTGCCATTCAGGCGGGCGTCTTGGCTGGTGAGGTGAAGGACGTCCTGTTGCTCGATGTCACGCCGTTGACGCTGGGTGTGGAGACCCTGGGTGGGGTGATGACGCCTCTGATTGAGCGGAACACCACGATCCCGGTTCGCAAGAGTGAGATCTTTAGTACGGCAGAGGATGGCCAAACCGCGGTTACCATTCATGTCCTGCAGGGCGAGCGCCCTATGGCCGCCGACAACATGACACTGGGACGCTTCAATCTGGAAGGCATTCCACCTGCACCACGGGGTGTCCCCCAGGTTGAGGTCACGTTTGACATCGATGCCAACGGCATCTTGAATGTGGCCGCCCAGGACAAGGCGAGTGGCAAAGAGCAAAAGATCACGATCACGGCCACCACCAACCTGTCCAAGTCGGAGGTAGAGGACAAGGTCCGTGAGGCCAAACGCTACGAGACAGAGGACAAGCGGCGTAAGGAACTGATCGAGGCACGCAACACTGCCGACCAGCTGATCTATCAGACTGAAAAGGTCCTGCGCGAACTAGGGGATCAAATTCCGGGCGCCGATCGTTCGGCAATCGAACAGAACATCTCTGAGCTGAAACAGGCGATGGAGGGCGAGGATGCGGCGCGCATCAGGCAACTGATCGAGCAATTGCAGCAAGCCAGCTACGCCATAGGCCAGCAAATGTACGCGCAACAGGCGGAGGCGCAGCAAGCCTCCCCCGGTGGCAACGGCTCAGGCCAAGACTCCGGTGGGGAAACACCCGAGCCTGAGGAGTTTGTTGAGGGAGAGTTTCGCGAGGTCTAGTACCGAACAGAGCAGCGGGCCTGGATACTCTCCAGGCCCGCTGTGCTAAGGGGACATAATGGGAGCACCGAGAAAGATTCCTATACGGGTTGTACGACCCGATAAGCATGATATGGTGCCGGCGCGTCGCAGATCCGGCGGACAATCCGTCGATGCTGGCATGCTGGAGCGGACAGAACGCTCGACAGCGCGTGACCGGCGCCTACACGAGGAATGGGACCTCGAACAAGAGGGCTCAACACCCGAGTCTGGGTTTGATGAGGGCCTGCGAGAAGCCTCCATCTCTGACAGGGAGCGGGGAATAGAACCTGAGCCAGCGCTGCGAGAATCGCCTCAGGAGACGGACTGGAGGGAACAGGTTCTGCGCTTGCGGGCGGATATGGACAACTATCGCAAGCGGCAGCAGCGCCTCGCTCAGGACAAGATCAAATCGGAACAGAATCGTCTGCTTGAAGCGTTCTCAAAGATATCCGATGATCTGGAGCGCGTGCTTCAGTCTTCGTCAACCGATGGACAGAGACTTCAACAGGGCGTACAGATCATTCACGACGAAGCGCTCAAGCTTCTAGCCCAGGAGGGCGTAGAAAAGATAGAGGCTGAGAATCGTCCTTTCGATCCCAATTGGCACGAGGCGGTGATGACTGTTCCGAGCGATGAGATGGGCCTCCCGCCTGAAACTGTGGTGCGAGTCATCGAGCCTGGCTATCGCCGCGATGGTCGACTGCTCAAGCCAGCACAAGTTGTGGTAAGCGTATAGCGGTTCGTGCTACCGACCAGGCAGCTCAAATAGCCACCAGAATCAGGGCTGCTGCCACCACGCGGCCTCAGGAGTGAATTAATGGATTATAAGGACTACTACAAGGTACTTGGAGTAGACAGAAACGCAACCGAAAAAGAAATCAAGCAGGCCTTTCGTCGATTGGCTCGAAAACACCATCCCGATGTGAACCCCAATGACAAGGATTCTGAAGAGCGCTTCAAGGAGATCAACGAAGCATACGAGGTGCTGTCTGATCCGGAGAAGCGAAGCAAATACGATCAATTGGGTTCAGACTGGCAGAGGTGGCAGCACGCGGGTGGGACGCCGGGCGACTTTGATTGGAGTCGCTGGACATCGGGCGGGCCGGGTGAGCGTGTTCATGTCCGGTATGGCACCCCTGAAGACCTACAAGATCTGTTTGGAGGGGGCAGTGCCTTCTCCGACTTTTTCACCGAGATCTTTGGCGGCACAGGGGGTGCTCCCGGGGGAGGTGGCTTTCAGTATGAAGTGAGGCCCCAGCGAGGACGTGATTACGAACAGCCCATCGAGATTAGCCTGCAAGAGGCCTATCATGGCACTGAGAGGGTACTGAACAAAGATGGCCAGCGACTGGAGGTCAAGATCCCGGCAGGAGCTCGCAGTGGCACCCGGGTGAGAATGAGTGGTCAAGGCGGAGCTGGTGCAGCCGGTGGAAAGGCCGGCGATCTCTATCTGCGCGTGGCGGTGAGCCCTGATCCTAGATTCGAGCGCAAAGGGGACGACCTGCATAGCACGGTTCCGGTGGATCTATTCACCCTGGTATTGGGCGGCCAACTGCGGGTACCAACTATGACCGGAAGTGTTATGCTGACCATCCCGGAAGGCACGCAGAATGGGCGCACCTTCCGGCTGCGCGGCAAGGGTATGCCTCGATTGCGGAAGCCGGGGCAGCATGGCGATCTCTTTGCCACGGTTGAAGTCCAATTGCCAACTGACCTTACAGCCGAGCAGCGCGAGCTATTCAGGAAACTTCAGGGTATGGAGGTGTAGTGGCCTTATGACTGGACAGAAGAACCGAGAAACTCAGATTAGTCTACACATCGCTGTCCGGGAGACAGGCCTGTCGCACAGGGTGTTGCGAGAGTGTACCGCTCGACAGATGGTCAGGGAACCGCTTAGTGACCAAGATCTTGTCAGATTGCGGCGCGTGCGCCGTCTGCGGGAGTTAGGTATCAATATGCAGGGTATCGAGGTCATTCTGCATATGCGCCAGCGTATCGAAAAGCTCCAGGCTGAACTAGAGCGCTGGGAGCGCCAAGTGGATTGGTCGAGGGGCGAGGCTCAAAGGGCGATGCACTTGCTTGCCTGGGAGCGGGATCCGGAGTAGATGAGTCAGGTTGACAGGCATCCGGACGACTGCTTCCTGGAGTGGAAGCAGTCGTGCTTCTCAGTCTTGATCGGTGCGATGCTTTTGCGTATAATTCGACAGCAGGGGTTCTTTCAGGAGGATTGAAGCGTGACAGTGGAAAAGATTGAGGGGACTGCCGAGTCTTTCGAGTTCAAAGCCGAGATCCAGCAACTTCTCAATATCCTGGTTCACTCTCTTTACACCGAACGGGAGATTTTTCTCCGCGAGTTGCTGTCCAATGCAGCCGATGCACTGAATCGCGTCCAGTTTGAACTACTGACTGACCGCGAGCTTCAGGATGCTGACGCTGAGCTAGCCATCCGCCTGTCGGTGGATGAAGAGGCTGGAACCCTCACGATTTCGGACACGGGAATCGGCATGACGCGGGCCGAGATCGTGCAGGATCTGGGCACGATAGCCCATTCTGGAGCGGCTGCGTTCCTCAAGCGGCTGCGAGAGGAAAAGCGTCCTTCTGTAGAGATGATCGGCCAATTCGGCGTGGGCTTCTACTCTGTGTTCATGGTTGCCGACCGTGTGCAAGTTTTCAGCCGATCCTATCGAGCGGAAGCGGAAGCGGTGGAGTGGGAGTCCGATGGTGGTTCTGAGTATCAAGTTTCCGAGACGGAGAAGGAAGGGCGTGGTACCGATATCGTCGTGCATCTGAAGGAGGATGCCGTCGAATTTGCCAGCGAATGGCGGCTAGAACAGATCATTCGCAGGCATTCAGACTTTGTTCCATTCCCGATCTATGTGGGTGACAGGGCCGAGCCCATCAACCGTCGCATGGCCCTGTGGCGCCAGTCGCCAACTGAGGTCACAGACGAGCAATACGCCGAGTTCTACAAGCACCTGACGATGGATTTTGAGGATCCACGGCTCCATGTACACCTTGTTAGTGACGCTCCGGTCAATTTGCGGAGCATTCTCTACATTCCATCCCGCCGTGACCGAGGAGTTCTAGACGCACGCGTTGACTACGGTCTTCAGCTTTACATCCACAATGTGTTAATCCAAGAACACAACAAGGATCTGTTGCCGCCGTACCTGCGCTTCGTAGAAGGCGTGGTAGAGTCTGAGGATCTGCCGCTCAACATCTCTCGCGAGGCGATTCAGAGCAGCCCGGTCACGCGCCGCATACGGCGAGCGCTGGTGCGCAAGCTCGTTCGTGAACTGGAGAGCTTGGCCGAGGATGAGCCGGAGACATATGACGCCTTCTGGCGCACCTTTGGCCTATACCTGAAAGAGGGGATCGCTTCGGATCCCAGGGCCAAGGAAGATCTGGAGTCCCTCTTGGTTTTTTACTCTTCCAAGAGCGAGGACAAATTGGTTTCTTTGGCCGAGTATGTGCAACGGATGCACGATGGGCAGCAACACATCTACTATGTCCTAGGTGAGGACCTCAAGACGGTAGACCGCAGCCCGCATCTAGACTATTTCAAAGATCAAGACATTGAAGTTCTCTATCTGGTGGATCCTGTCGACAGTTTGATGGTTCTGTCATTGACAGAGTATGACGGGGTGCCACTCAAAAGTGTCGACCAGGCAGATCTAGAGCTACCCAGCGTGGATGCACCGGACGAGGAACATGAACCAGCTGTGAGTGAGGCTGAGTTCAACCGTCTAGTCGGCCGCTTTGTCAAGGTCCTTGGCGACAGGGTGTTGGAAGTGCGTGAGTCCAAGGTCCTTCGGAACAGCCCATGCCGTCTGGTTTCACCAGAGGATGCGCCTGATCAAGGAATGTCTCGCGTCTACAGGCTACTGGACCGTGAGTTTCAAGTCCCCAAGCGGATCTTGGAGATCAACCGAGTTCACCCGATCATGATCAATCTAGCGCGTCTGCTCGACGACGATCCAGAGGCGAAGGTGATTGATCCGGCGGTGGAACAGCTGTACGAGAATCAACTGCTAGTGGAGGGGTTGCATCCCAATCCAACAGAGATGGTCCCTCGCATTCAGCAGCTTGTTCAGCATGCAACTGATCGAGATCACCAATCGTAGTACGTTCCACTGGCCGCGGTCTACAAAAGGATCAAGAACTATGCGACGGAAGCGATGGCTCATTCTGCTGGCGTTACTGGCTGCGCTCGTGGCCTGCGCCCTACCTGGCACTATTTCGGAGCAGTTGGAAGGGGCGCTTACTCCTCCAGCTGTGGGAACGGCTACGCCACAGCCCACGCCCACTTCCGAGCCCCTGATATCGTCTGTAGCCGAGTCGCCTGAGGCGCTGCTCCTTCTACAAGAGAAGATCATCCAGGTTTATGAGGACATTGGCCAGGGCGTGGTGAATATCACCAGCCGGAGCTACGCGTACGACTTTTTCTTTCGAACTGTGCCTCAGGAGGGCACGGGCTCTGGCATTGTCTATGACAAAGAGGGACACATTATCACCAACTATCACGTGATTGAAGGGGCCGACGAACTGTACGTGACCTTGCCAGACGGGACGAATGTCATGGCGGAGGTGGTTGGTACCGACGCGTCCAATGATCTGGCTGTGCTCAAGGCCGACGCCGCACCGGACCTGCTACGCCCCATTCCTTTGGGCGAATCGGATAACCTGCGCGTTGGACAGTTCGTGGTGGCGATTGGCAATCCCTTCGGCTACGAGCGCACGCTCACGGTGGGTGTTGTCAGTGCCCTGGGCCGGGTGATTGAGAGCCCGGACCAGCGATTCATCGGCGAGATCATCCAGACGGATGCAGCCATCAATCCAGGGAACTCGGGCGGCCCCCTCTTGGATCTGTCAGGCAAGATCGTCGGCGTGAATACCGCCATTTTCAGCCCCAGCCAGGCATCGGCCGGCATCGGTTTTGCCGTGCCCGTGGACACCGTGCGGGTGGTCGTGCCCCAGCTCATCGAGCGCGGGTACTATCCCCATCCCTACTTGGGGGTTGACTACGTCTGGAGCATCACTCCAGAACGGGCACGCGTCCTGGAGGAAGCGGGGATGACCATGACTGTCGACGAGGGGCTCCTGATCGTCGAGACGTCGCCTGGCAGTCCCGCCGATCGCGCTGGACTGCGCGGGGGACAACAGCAGGTTAGAATTGGCCGCTTTCTATTGCCCATTGGCGGCGATATTCTGACCGCCATCGACGGTGTGCCGATTGCCAGTGACCGTGACCTGATACGCTATCTGGACACCGAGACGGAAGTTGGTCAGACTGTAGTGGCCACTGTACTGCGCGATGGACAGGAGTTGAATGTGCCTGTGACCTTGGGGGAGCGACCTCGGTAGTGAGACGGGGTCTGACAGCGGGTATGCCCCTGTCAGACCCCGTTCGGGGTGAGACTAGCACTCACAGTCACAATCGTCATCTTCGCAATCGCACACCACTGCGACCGCTTCGATTTCGAACCGGCCACCGAGAGGCAGCGCGGCGGCCTGTACGGCCGAGCGGGCTGGAGGATCCTCCGTAAAGAACTCGGCATAGATGGAATTCATGCGCGCAAACTCGCCCATGTCCGCCAAAAAGACGGTGGTCTTGACGACGTGGCTCAGACAGGAACCGCCAGCCTTGAGCACGGCGCTCAGATTCTCCAGGGCTTGCCGCGTCTGAGCCTCGATCTCCTCTCCGGCAAACTCCTTTGTTCCAGGGACAATGCCCAGCTGACCAGCGGTGAACACAAACTCATTGGCCTGGATCCCCTGCGAATAGGGCCCCACTGCTGCCGGGGCTTGCTCAGTGGCGACAATCTCTCGTTTCATGTGAATCTCCTCTCTCTGTCTTGGTCGGTGCGGCTTGGCATTGCTGCGACGCCTTTCCCACCAGGGTCGGCGCTCTGACGCAAGAAAGCACACGATCATGCCGGGTATGCTGCAGCATATGAGATTATACCATTGACCGGCGTCTGGTCCAAGCTGGTCGGGGCAAGGTGGACACGCGGAGCGGACAATGCTCGCGGCGTGCCCGTTGACATTCTAGCCCAACCGTGCTAGAATCTGGGTGTTTCCGCTGTCGGTCGAATGATTCGCCGTACTTGCACACACGTGTCCTGGCCTGCTGCGGCCGGCAGCACGTCAGCTGGGCCCGACCGTCTCCAACACGACGGAGGCTCTAAATGCTCAATCTTGGCTCGACAACCTTGCCCCTTGCCGGATGGGTGGCTGATCCGCGCCATCCCAGTGAGAGCTGTGCCCGTCGCTTGGCAGCCATCCGCCAGCTGGTCTTGACGTTTGGTCTGTCCCATGTCGAGCTTACAGCCGATTTAGCCATTATCTTCCCGCAAGTGTTTGACCGCCCATTCTATGCGTTGGTAGCCGATCTGCAACAGGATCTGGGCTTTGGTTGCTCCATCCACCTCCCGTTCCTCTGGATCGATCCGTGCAGTCTGAACGAACCCCTGCGCCAGACCAGCGTGAGTACCTTGCGTCAAATTCTCGATGCGGTCGGGCCAGTGGAGGTGAGTACATTCGTTTTGCACCTGTGGGGTTTTACGGCTACTCGAATTGCCGTAGCAATCGACGAGCCATCACAGCCCTTGGAGGTCATCGTGGACGCCCTCCTGCAACAGGGGCGCCGCAGCCTTGAGCAGCTCTTTGAGGCGCTTGAGCCCGATCGCGTCTGCGTGGAGAACCTGGAGGATGCACTCTTTGACCGGGCGATGCCATTGCTGTCCGACATGGGGGCCCGCATCTGCTTTGATGTGGGCCATCTTGCCTGCCAAGGTGACGATGTGCTTGGTTTCCTGGCTGAGCATGGTGACCGCATTGGCGAGGTGCATTTGCACGATGCCTTGATGGAACCTGCACCTGGAAGTTCGTTGGGGCGCGATCACCTGGCCCTGGGCCAAGGTGACGTCGACTACGGCTCACTATTGAGGAGCCTCCAGGAGCGCGGCTTTGATGGCCCGGTGGTCTTGGAAGTCAATCATCGTGCGGCTCTTGAGCAAAGTGTGGCAGCCCTGCGGCATTGGCGCTAAACTGCACCCGGAAAGCCCGGCGCTTGGCGACTGATATGACATAATCAGGCAGTAAAAGGGGAGAGCTATGCGCTTACTGAGCCGGATCGTTTTCGTTGTCCTTGTTGTTGTGCTGCTACTCGGCTTGCTGCTGTTTGGTTATGCATTTCTCCAG
>JASFOV010000155.1:0-9213 GCA_050116355.1 Anaerolineae bacterium | reverse complement strand
GCTAGCTCCGCATATGCCCAGCTGCGCTCAGTGGCGGCTAGGGGAGGGGCTGCCGCGCCAGGCCCGGCCGGCGTGAACCACGACGCTTGCGGCCATGCAATCTCTAGCCACGCCGTTCGCGGCGGTCTTTGAGATCCTCCAGGGATTCGGCAGGGGAACGACCAAAGGTTTTGAGTTGATCGCGCAGGACGGCCGTCTTGGTGTGGGCATAGACTTTGCGCGTGGTCGAAATATCCTGGTGGCCCAGATAGGCCTGCACCGATTCGAGCGGCATTCCCTCGTTAAGCAACTGGGTGGCGCGGAAGTGACGGAATGAATGGGGTGAGGTGGTCTTGTGCAGACCCAGTGTCTTGGCGGCGTGCTTGACCACAGCCCAGATCGTCCCCCGGCCAATGGGCTGGCCCCAGCCCCGTCCGTGCGAGACAAAGAGACCGGGGTAGTCGTCATCCCGCTCTTGCAGATAGGCCTGAATGGCGCGCATCGCCTCCGACGTCAACAGGATCACGCGTGGCTGCCCGCCTTTTCCCACCAAGTGAACTTCATCGATCCGGCCATCCAAGACCATTTCCCGGTCTAGGCTGGCCACCTCGCTGACCCGACCTCCGGACGCGTACAGCACATGGACGATGGCTCGTGCCCGCAGGATTTTGAGCCGCTCGACGTGATCCTGAGGACCGTCACCAGCAGGCGGTTGTAAGTTGTCATAATATGTAACAATGCGCGGGATCTCGGGATCGACGCGTCGGTGTTTGTAGGGAGCGCTCTTGCGCTTGCCTTGAGCGGCGTGAAGACGATTCTGTGCCTTGCCCAACTGAAAGTCGGGATGCAAAAGGTCGCGGGCGTCCAGCCAGATCAGAAAGCGCCGTACAGCTGAGAGGTAGGTGCGCACGGTCTGCTGGCTTGTGTACTCGCTCGACAGCCAGGTGTAAAACGACTCCAGGATGTCATCCCCCAGACGATCAACAGGGAAGGGGAGGGTGTCGTTGTCATCCTCCAGACAATAACCAATATAGCCCGTGTCTTCGATGAAACGCTGCAGCGCGCCCAGCGCCCAGCGATATGTAGCCGCTGTCCGTGGCGCCTGGATGGTGCCCAGGAATTGCTCCTGCATTTGTGATAGGGTAGGGATAGAGTTCTCTCCGGTCATGGCTTTCCTCCGATATGTTTTGAACTTAATGTGTATTAAGTTCAAAACAAGTATACCACGAACGAACCTGCCGGTCAAGTAGCCAAAGCGACAAGTGCTGGCTGCAAAGGCTCCATCCCACCAGCCTTGTCCACGCCAAGCTGGCTCAGCGAGGGTGCCAGCTCACTCCAGGCCAAGAGCAGAACCGGGCGCGAGAACTCGCACCACTGCCCCAGGGGAATTTTGCCCGCCGCGACCAGGAGCAGGCGCACGGATTGGGCAGGAGCGATGAGTTCCTGCCTTAGAATAGGTTGGCACAGGGCAACCCGTACCGCAGATTCTGACCCATGACCTAACCTACCCTGTTGCCTTATGCAGTTATGTCAATATAAAGATCCCCAGCTTCTGCTTGAGCTGCTCGAGGAGGGTCTCTGGCTTTCGGACGGATCGTGCCCTGCGTCGACGAGACCAGGTTATGCGCGGTGCAGGCTCACGCCCAATCCCTCATCGCCACCGGCAGTAGATGCGACGGCTCGTACTTGGATACTGCTAGATATAACATGAAATAAAACAAAATCGGCTGAAAAAGCATATTACGGAGTGATCAGCGAGGCCTCTAGAAACTCGAGGACCTTGGTCTGATACAGGTCCGGATAGGTCCAGGCCGCCCAAGCATGGCCGGAGTCATTGACCCAGAGGCGCTTCGGCTCATGCGCAGCGTTGAACAAGCGGTAGGCATGGTCAACCGCCGTTAGGATATCGGCCGTGCCATGCACAATGAACACGGGAATGTCCAGACGGGGGATGAGATCTTTGGGACTTGGTACGCCGGGGACCAGCCAGTCAGGCGGGAGACGGTAGTCCTCCGCATAGTTGACATCAGCCCATTCGGCAAAGAGACTGTCCAGAACCAGAGCATCGAGCCGTTCATCTTGCACCGCTGTATTGAGCAAGGCAGCGGCGCCCAAGCTCATGCCCAGCCCGGCCACCCGATCCGCTGCGCCCTCGGCCTCCAGCCAATCGAGCGCGGCCTGTATGTCGGCCACTTCGTCGGGGCCGATTGAGGTGGGCTCCTTGGAACTACCGCCATGCCCCCGAAAATCGAGGAGCATGACATGGTAGCCGGCTTCATGCAACCACGGCACCAAGCGTAGCAAGGTCCACTTGGAATCCAGCAGGCCATGGGCCAAGAGCATCGTCGGCGCACCGGCCTGCTGGGACGGCACCCACCAGGCCGCGATCCGCAGATCGTCCCTGGTGGTCAAGGTCACCTCTCGAAAGTAGATCATCGCATCAGCGGGATCCCGCCACCGAGGGAATTGAGGCGCCAGCCCCCCGCCAGAAGGATTGTAGGTCACCTGTAGGCGAGCCATGACATCGTTGATCGTCTTCCAAAGCGGATGGTACGGCTCGCGAAACAGATCGCTGGCCACAATGGGGATCGCGGCCAACACCACCAGAACGGCCACCGCCATCACAAAGATCCAGTAGACCCAGCGCGAGCGGCTCATGGCGTCTCCCCCAGCGGTGCGGTAGGCAAAGCGGTGGGCGTCGGTCCACTGGGGACGGTCAGATAGGTGGCGACGATGACCAGATCGGCCGAAGCAGCGGGAACAGCCGCTAGCTCGATCAGTTCGGCTGCGGTCAGGTAGTGCAAAGTATAGTGTCCGGGCGCTTCCAACCGGATCTTGCGCAGGCGTGTCTGAGCATAGTCCGGCCGCAGAGCCAGATTGCCCTCCTCAGCGTTGGCCAGAACCACATCGCCAGACACAAAAATATGCTCCAAACCGGGTTCCTGCTGCATCTGATAGAGGACCGGCAGCGCTTCCGCCACCTGCTGATCCTCCAACTGAACCTCAATCGCCTTGATATCGGCCGGCGCGCCAGTGACCACACTGAGGCGGTGGGCATACAGATTGTCCTCACCGGAACGACCCGCCGTGAACACCCGACCGGTGTAGCGGTCGAGCAGTACGAACGACTCGCCTTGAGCATTCAGAATCTCAAATCGATCGGCTACCCGGCGCCCCGTCGCCTGCCACGTGCCCTCCACGTCAGAAAAGACCAGGCTTCTACCCCGTACCGCCTGGTAGCGATCCAAGCTCTCCTGATAGGTGAGCGTTGGAGCCGGCGGTGGCGGCTCGGGCCCAACCTGGATCACCAGCAACAACAAGGCGGCGCCCGCTGCCAGAAGCAGAACCAGACGGCCCTGTGCCCAACCTGGCGCAGAACCCAGAGCCCCCCCGAGGATGGCATAACGCGTGTGCCTCAACGGCCACAAGAGCATGATACCCTCCGGGCGAAGCAGATCGAGCAGGAGATGCGACGCATATCCAAGGATGATCAGAGCCCAAGCCTCCACGCTGGTCCACAAAATCAAGGGGGACGTGACCAGAGCGATCAAGCCAGCAGCCGCAGGTGTGTGCCAGACCTGTCCTGGACCGAAGCGTGCTGCAAGGGGGCGCGATAGGAATGGGAACAGCCGGCCCAGCAGGGAATCCGGGGAATCCAGGTCAGGTAGCAGGGCTCCAACATACAACGGTAGGAGCAAACCCAACTGCACACGCGAATTCAACAACCACGAGAGAAGGAAGTAGAGTATGGTGGCAGCGAACAGGTAGCTCAACCCGGGTAGGAGCAGGTTCTGCCAAGATTCTGCATTCCACCGCCAGCCAGTGCCGCTATCTGCCGCGGAACGAGCGTACAGGTGCGCACGACCGACCGACAGCGCGAAAGCGAGGAGACCAAACAAGACAAAGCCGGCGCCTAGACCACCCAGACGCTCCAAGTAGCGAAAGACGACCAATCCGGCGGCAAAGACGAGTAACATCCAAATCAACTCGGCCACCACCCTGCCCAAACTCAGCTTTCGCCGCTGGAACCGGGGATTCAGCCGCACAACCAGCCAGTTCGCAACCAAGGTGACAACCACGCTGCCGGCCAGCAACCCGAGTATAACCCAAACGGGAATGGTGGATACGAAATCAGCGAGCATACCCCCTACTCTCTCAAGGCACCACGTCTAGCGGGCCCAACACGACTGTAGCCGCGACTGAATTCCCCGCTCCGTCGATAACGGGCACCGTAACCAGGTCAGGATAGGTGTACATGCCCACTTCAAGCGCAGATTCCTCCAGCGGCCGTGGGACTTGATATTTTATGTCAAATTTACTCAGGACACGATCCCCCTTGCGCCGCAGATCCGTGGGGTAGCCAACCGTATCTTGCTGGCCCCACGGTACTCCATCGGCTGCCACCAGGCGCGCCGAGAAATGGCTATCAGTGGGCGAAAGCCACAGCACCTGCCACAGCAACCAGAGCCGTCCCCACTCCTCCGCCCCAGCCTCCCCATGCCAGCGGTATCCCTGTAGCTCCACTCCATTTTCGAATGCCCGCGCACCGGTCACCGGGGCCATATCCTCTTGAGGCCAGGAGCCATCCAAGTCGACGAGTTGGTAGTCCGCCCCAAGCTCATGAAGTGGCCAGTCCCCAGCCCGGTACCATTGGGCCCCATCACCCGCCTGCGGCGCCAACAGGGCCACTGCCCGGTGAGAGGGAAACAGCGCTGTCCCACTGCCATCCACAAAGCGATAGTCTGCCCGGCCGCGCAATAGCGCATCGAAGATGGCTGGTTGTTCGTCGACGACGATCGAGGTTCCCTGGCCGACGACCAGGACCTCCGCTGCTCCCGTTTCCTCAGTAAAGGCAACGGTCTGGTCGGCAACTGCAAGATAGTCGGCCAAGGGCATGCCAAAGCCCCCTGGCGTATCGTGTGTGGCGACAAAGCGGGCCATCAAGACCAGAGCAACGACCTGGAGGATCGCCAGCAGGGCCAGGCCACCAACTACCACCGGCCTGAACCAGCCGGCCCGAACACGGCCGGCTAGGTCCTGAAGCGCCCGCCCAACGAGCAAATAGGCCGCCGGCAGCAGCAGGGCAAAGAAGTGCAGGTGCAGTGCCAGGCTTTGGCGCAGATTGAACACCACCGGCACCAGGAGGAAGATCAACAGCACGAAATCAATGCGAGCCGCCTGGCGTGCTGGTCGCTGGTCGGATCGCCAGCTGCGCATTGCCCGCCAGGCCAGCCACAGCCCCGCACCGACAGCCAGCCAGCCGATTGCATTGAAGAACCATCCGATCTGCGGCACCAGGCGCAGCAGCGGATAGGCTTCCCCGGCCAGTGAATGGATTCCACGCCCGGTGATCGCCTCCCAAGCCAGCGACACTGTGGTCAGATCCCAGGTAGCTGCAGGCAGAGAGCTGAGGGCCTCCAGCACAGGCCAGCCCTGAGTGACCTGGTGGATGAGAAATGGGACGGCCGTGAGAACGCCCAGCACGGCGCCAAGAACAAGGGGGCGCAGCCGCACCTGACGCCAAAAAACCAGCAGCCACAGGAGCAAAGCCGGAGCCAGCGATAGCGCAGACGGATGGATCTGCACCAGTAAAGCATAGGCCACAAGTGCCCAAGCCAAGTGCCACCGCCGGCCTTGGACAAGGTCTGAGATGACCAACCCGACAAAGATCAGGGCCAATAGTGGTACGAACGCCACCTGCCAGATCTTGCGGCTGAAGGCGACCGCCCATGGGCTTACGGCAAATAACAGGGCTGCTGCTGGCGCGGCCCAACGCCCGCCGCCAGGCCATCGTCGCGATAACCACCACACCAGAGCGACACCCGCCACATTCACCAACCCACCGTAGATCGTCGCCGGAATCGGATCCGTGGTGAAAAGGTACGGCGGTACGTACAGGTATACACTAATCGGCGAGTGGTCAAAACCTGCGGAGGAAGGCACGCCTATCAGCGGCAGACGCCCCTCTTGTGTCAACTCGAATACCAAAGCCTGGAGCCGTGCCTCACTGAATTTGAACTCGCTGAGGGTGGGCCAGCCGATGCGCAGCAGAGCCGCCACCAGAAGAATGGCGGCTAGAACGGCTAGTTCCCAACGCTCGATCCTTCTGTTCAAAGCGTCGCACCCCGCCGCCTGGCCCGGGACTGCCGCACGAACCAGCCACCGCCGACGGCCAGTAGCAATAGCCCCACGATGCACACGTAGAAGCCCCAGCCAATGGGGGGAGGCGTGCCGTAAACGGTGTCAATGGCCGGCTTGACGACCAGCAGTTGCCATGTCGGCAGCAAAACGGCCGCAAGGGACAACACAGCCGCCAGCGAACCGGTCAGCCACGACGGCAGACGCGCCCAGATCCAGAAACCAGCCAACAGCAACCAGCTGCCCACCAGAGCCAGCGTCTGGAGCCTGAATTCTGGGCTCCGCAAGCTGGCCGGAGACCAGGCCGGGGGCAGCATGTGCAAGCTGACAGGGAGGGCCAACACCACAGCCAGGCCCCGTAGCCACCAGGGGAAGCGGAGCCGCCGTGAGCCGATCAGGAAGGCAATCGTGACAACGACAGCAAAGGGCGGTAGGTAGAAGAACTGGCGGACAACGAATAGGGATCCATCTAGCGCGCCCGGCAGGAACTTCACAAACTCGGCCATGTCAATGCCGCTAAGTACCAGACCGGCGGTCGGATGCGCGATCCACGGCCCCCAGTAGCCGGCGGCTGCCAGTAGCCAGCCAACCAAGATCAGCCCGCGGACAGGCTGCAGACCGCCCGCCATCCGCGCCGGGTCACTGATACTGCCCAGACCGTTCTGGCTACTCAAGATGCATCTCCCCGGACGCGGCGCCACGAGGCCTCGATCTCGGCATCTTCCTCGTCAGAAGCTCGAAAAAAGTCCTGAATGAACGCGCTCCGTCGCTGGCGCAGCGCCATCGGGGCTACGGCAATCACGTCCTCGTCGGTGGCAACCTGGCGCCCGTCTGCAGCGGCATAGGCCCGGGCAGCCTCAAGAGTAGTGATCTCGGCGCGGTGACTGGCAATCTCCAGATCGCGGACCATGTGCAGCGTCAGTTGCTCTGCTGAGGGGGTCAACTCCACGTCGGGTAGCAGTTCCCGAGCGCGGATCACTTCCTCGCCAAACGCAAGGGTATCCTCCGCCAGGATAGCCATCAGCCGGTAGGGATGCTCCCGAAAGGCTCGCACCCGGCGGTACACTTCCAGCCGCTCTTCCGGCTCGTGCAGTCCATCCACTACAACACGAAGCCCAAATCGATCTTGGATTTGGGGCCGCAACGCCCCCTCTTCAGGATTCATAGAACCGACCAACACGAAACTGGAGGGATACACGGCCGTCATCGGGCCGCGGCGGACCGTTACCCGGCCCTGCGCTGCGGCATCCAGGATGGCATCGACCAGGATATCATCCAAGAGGTTCACTTCGTCAATGTACAGCAGGTTCGTATGGGCGAAGGATAGGATCCCCCGCTCCAGACGTACTCGATTCTGCTCGATGGCTAACCGCTCATTTATGCCGCCGACCACATCCTCCAGCCGAGCATTGAGAGGCAACTCGATCAGTCGCATCCGTTCGGGACCCGTAAGTGGCTCACCCCGTCCCATTTTGGCAGCGCAATCCGGGCAGATGGCATCCATGCCCCACGTTTCCGCTGCCTCTTCATCACATCCATACGGACAGAGACTGCGGCGAACGACAGGCATCAGATCCACCAGGCCACGGACCGCCGTTGTCTTGCCTGTACCGCGGGGGCCGATGAGCAACACACCACCCACAGCCGGGTTGATGACCGCCAGTAGCAGTGCCGTTTTCATCTCCATCTGACCCACGAGCGCCAGATAGGGAAAGACAGGTATCTCGTGGCTGAGGACCTCCGGCTGCTTGGTAGTCCTGAGAATAGTAGCAGCCGATCGCTTCTCCAATATCTCCAACAACATTGACTTGGGCATTGCTACCTCACTTGGCTACTCGGTAGATGCGCACTGGTGCAAAGTGATACACGGCCACCGTCGGATAGCCCGCTGTGACGAGCGCCGGTGGCTCGGGGACGAACTCGGCAACGAGCTCGCTGTTGGCCACTATCTCGTCATAGCTAGCCAACATCTTGTCATAGTGATCCGCTTGCGCGCGCAGGACCTGCCAGACACCGTCGCTGATAATGAGCAGCTCGAAGCCCGCTTCCCGATACGCGTCTATATCCTGGTTCGTGATGCGCAGCACATCTTCGACATGATACCGATCATAGTCAAACGGGATAGAATAGTGCTCAATGGCGATCTTGCTTCCAGGTTCAACGTTTTGCTCCACCCAATTGCCGGCTGCTTCCCGGTGATCGGTCTGGCTGATGGCTCTGTCGAACGAGATGCCTGCTGCCAGGGGCAGCGCCAGCAGGAGCAAGACCCCAACCAGGGCCGTTGTGTGACGAAGCACGGGCCCCCGTTTCAGCCGGCGCGCCAGCCAATCAGATCCTGCATCGAGCATCCAGGCCCCCGACATGGCCAGGAAAGGCAAAATCGGTACCATGTTTCGCTCAAAACGCACCACAAAGCGTGACACAAGTAAGAAGTAGAGAACCGGAAACGCGGCGAGCAGCAAACCCTGTTTCCAATCTCGCAACGCGATCCCGACCAGGCCGAGCACCCCGGCAGCCAACCATAGGCTGTCGGCCGAAGTGAAAAAGACCTGCAAGTACCAGCGCCAGTTGCCAGTTCCTTCAAAGCCCGGTTGTTGCGTGCCATAGTGATGGACCACGGTGGCGAGATCGTTCAAAAAGTCAGGAAGATTCCCCAGAACAAACGGATTGCCCCCCAGGAAGCCCAGCACAAACGCACCGATACCCAACAACAACCGGCCTAGATACCAGCCCGGTGCGTCCCAGGGGGCCGACAGCAGGTAGGCCAAGATGGGCAAGACCATGACTGCTGCCCCGTTATACTTGGTTGCGCCGGCCAAGCCCGCGCACAGTCCGGCCAGCACATACCACTTGGTCCCCTTCTCCGTCCGGATCAGCTCGCTAAACAGAAACGTAAGTACAACCCAGAAACCAACCATGACGTCAAAGGTGGCATAGTGGGAATGTATAATGTGCAAATAGTTCCCACCTAGCAGCGCTGCGGCGAGCAACCCCGTGCGCCGCTGGCGCAAACGTGTGGCAGCCACATACACCGTCCCCACTGTAAGCGTCCCAATGACAGCCGTCAGCACCCGTCCAACCAAATAGTATTGCGGC
>JASFOV010000154.1:0-9220 GCA_050116355.1 Anaerolineae bacterium | reverse complement strand
GCACTCCATCAGATAACCATAGTCCTCGAGGTTGTATTCGGCCTCGGCCATCGCCCCAACAAGGAACCCGGTCGCGCCCTTGATAAAGCCATAGGTGCCTAGATCTTTCAGGGCGCGCCGGTCCTCTTCCGTGGCGGCGATGAGCTCAAAGCGTAATTGGGTTCCCAAGGGGCCCACGGACAGCGAAGCGGCAAAGTCGGCCAATGACTGGCGCACGTCCGCCGCGATGGGGGCATCCTGGTAGCTGCGACAAGAATATCGCCGGCGCATAAGCTCTGTGACTGGTTGTTCAAAGATCATTCACAATCTCCTTCAGAAATGGGTGACGAATAGCGGCTTTGGATTCTTACCAAGCTCTATGGCACATTGCAGCCGATTATAGCATACAAGCAGCGCTCAGCCCAATGGGATGTTGCACAGGATCAACAGCCATGCTATACTGGGCCCACTGGTTCAGGGAGGAATCGATGACCAAACATCTCGTTCTCGTGGCAGGCAATATTGCGTCGGGTAAGACGTCACTGACCGATCGATTGGGCGCCCGGTTGGGCTGGCGCACTGCCTTTGAATCGGTGGCCGATAACCCCTATCTGCCGGACTTTTACACCGACATGCGCCAGTGGTCGTTTCACCTCCAGATCTTCTTTCTGGGCCACCGCGCCCAACAACATCTGGAGCTCTCCCTCTCTTCTGCTTCGGCCATCGCCGATCGCAGCATCTATGAAGATGCCCACATCTTTGCCCGGGCTCTGTATCATCTGGGCAACCTCTCCGAGCGCGACTACCATTCCTACCGTCTGGTCTTTGACATGGTCGTCGGCAATCTGCCGCGCCCCGACCTGTTACTGTACCTCCAGACGCCAGTGCCGGTGCTGGTGGAACGCATCCAGCAGCGAGGTCGCGCCATCGAACGGGGGATCACGGCCGATTACCTGGCACTGCTCGAGACGTTCTACGAAGATTGGATGGACACTTTTGATCTGTGCCCGGTGCTCACCATCCGGACCGACGATCTGGACTATGTACATCGCCCCCGGCACATGGACATCGTCGTCGACCGGATCCTGGACCGGCTGGGTGGCAGAGAAGAGGTCATCTTTCCCAGTTCCAACGGACACTGAACACAAGAACAAGCCGGGCCGGTCGCATGAATTTATCACGCGATTTGCCTGCGCCGCTCGTTTATAGTACAATAGACCAACCAAACTGGAATCAACTGGGCGAAGAACAGAAGCCCTATCAAACACGTTGGAGATCTTTTTTGAGTCGTTGAGGGAAAGGAGCACATGTTATGTCACCTTGGCTTAAGGCAGGGCTCGTCGGCGCTGCGATTGTCACCGTTCTAAACTTGTTGGGCCTGATCCCGTGCGTGGGACTGGTCACTTGTTTTCTGGCGTTGCTGGCCTATGCCGGCATCGGTGCGCTGGCCGCCTATTGGCTTCCACCCGTGCGAGAGGCGGGCACAGCGGCTGGACAAGGCGCGCTGGCAGCTGTGATCGCCGCTTTGGTTGGCGGGATCGTAAACATCGTCATCTCCACAGTCCAGATGGCATTGCTGGACACGTCCACATTTCTCTCTCAGCTTCCCCCAGAAACGCTACGACAGATGGAGCAAGCTGGGATGGATCCTGGTATGTTTGTCGGACCGGGCGCAGGTGCGGCGGTCGGCAGCATGTGCTGCCTGGTCGGGTTGGTCCTGGCCGCGGTGTTGGGTGCCATCGGCGGCGCCATTTTCGCCGCCATTAAACCGGACTAGTAGGGGACGCCTTCCCCTGTCCAGGCTGCTCCCCGGGGCAGCCTTTTTCCTTGAATGTTGAACATCCTGAAATTGAGGGTACGAAAGATATGACGCCAGACCTACCTGAACACGAGCAAGCCGAAGAATGGGAAGAGGTGCGCTGCCCCGAGTGCGGGGCGGAGATGGACGAAGACGACGTCGTCTGTCCTGAATGCGGTGCGGAGTTTGGCTTCTACTGTCCGGAGTGTGATAAAGAACTCCCCCCGGACGCCATCGTATGCCCACATTGTGGAGCCGAATTGGAGGAGGGGTTCGAGGATGAAGACGTGCCCGAAGCTGAGGGACCAAAGGGCGAAGAAATCGTTCGAGCCGAATTCTGCAGCAATTGTGGTGAACCGATCGACGCCGAGGACGAGGAATGCGACTCGTGCGGCGCGGACCTGTGTCCCGACTGTGGCACGGCCCTAGCCGAAGACGACGAAGCATGCCCGCACTGCGGCGCCGAGTTCGTCTTTTCCTGCCCGGAGTGCGACACCGATCTGCCGGCAGATGCCGACGTGTGCCCCAACTGTGGCTATACGTTTGAAGAGGATGAAGACGAGGATGGATGAGGAGGGCAAGATCTCCCTCATCTACGTCAAACCGGATCCGGTTGTTGAGGGACCCGATACCCTACGCTGTCCCGCCTGCGGGACCGGCCTAAGCTACAACGATGGGATCTGCTCGGCGTGTGGCCAGATCTACTGCCCAGGCTGTGGAAACCCGCTCGATGACGAGGACGACGAATCTTGCCCGGCATGCGGACTGGAGCTGAGCTTCCTCTGCCCAGCCTGTGGGTTCGGAGTGGCAACTGGGGCCCAACTCTGCCCCGAATGCGGGCTGCTCTTTGTGCGGCGCTGCCCGGCATGCGACACACGCATCCTCGACGCCCCGGTTGCCTGTCCGGAATGCGGCCAGTCCCTGACCTATGAGCAGCGCACCTTTGCTACGATCTTTGCCTCTTCGCCAGGACTGGTGCTGCTACGCTGCCCTACCTGCACAGCCAGGTTCCCCAGCGAATTTGGCGCCTGCGAGTCGTGCGGCCAGCGGGTGTGCCCCGCGTGCTATTTGCTACTGACCGACGACGAGATAATCTGTCCACACTGTGGTCTGCACGCCGCCCGCCCCTGCCCCACGTGTGACAAGGAGGTGGGATTGGGCTCGCCGGAATGTCCGCGCTGCCAGCAGACACTCTGCCCGGCCTGTGGCGCGGCAGTGGGGGAGAATGATGCAGCCTGCGCCGCGTGTGGGATGGAGTTCGAACTCTGTTGTCCCCGTTGCGGGGCAGAGGTCACACCAGAGATGGACCGGTGCCCGGAGTGTGATCTCGACTTTGACCCACGCTGCCCGACTTGTAACAGCAAAGTGGACCTAGAGCAGGGGCAATGCGCCCAGTGCGGCGAGCTCCTCTGCCCTGACTGCGGTCACGTCGTGGACGAACGGACGGCGACCTGCCCAGCCTGCGGCGCCGAATTGTACCTGGTTTGTTCCACGTGCGGGACCGAAATCAGCCTCTCAGCCAGCACCTGTCCGGGATGCGGCGAAACGTTCGAGGACTAGACCCGGGTGTCGAGCCGGAAGCCGGCTCCCAATTACCTAGAGAAGACCCTGCACGTACCCTCCATCCACCTGGATCGTCGTCCCGGTGATATAGCTAGCGCGCTCCGACGCCAGAAAAGCCACAAGCGCGGCCAACTCGGCCGGCTCGCCCATGCGCTGCATGGGGAAACTGGCAGTGGTCTCGGCCAAGGCCTCGTCCACGCTTTTGCCCTCTTTGGCTGCGCGGGCCTCAGCCAGCTCCAACACCCGGTCGGTGCGGGTATAGCCCGGCGCCACGTTGTTGATAGTGACGCCATCGGCGGCGACCTGGGTCGACAGGGTCTTGGCCAGGCCCGTCACGCCAGGCCGGTAGACGTTGGACAGCAACAGATTGTCGATGGGCTGTTTGACCGACACCGAGGTGATATTGATGATCCGGCCCCAGCGCTGCGCACACATGGCCGGCAGCACAGCGCGGATCAGGCGCACGACCGGCATGAGCGTCAAGCGATGTGCCCGGCTCCAGGCGCCATCATCAAAATCGTCAAAGAACCCGGCGGGCGGGCCGCCATTGTTGGTTACCAGCACATCGATGCCGCCAAAGCGCTGCCGGGTCGCGGCCACCAGCGCCTCGATCTGCTCCGGTTCCGTCAGATCGGCCTCCACCGGCAACACCTCAGTGCCGGTCGCCGTCTGGATCTCCCCGGCTGTGGCGGCCAAGAGCTCTCCATCTCTGGCACAGATTGCGACCTTGGCCCCCTCGCGGGCCAACTCGTGTGCGCAGGCTTTACCCAGTCCGCGGCTCGATGCCGCAACCAAGGCCACTCGATCCTTCAGACCTAGATCCATTTGCCCCCCTTCCATCTCGTGCAACCTTTGTTTACCCCAATATAGCACAACTGCGTAGGGCCGGCAAGGACAACACGGCAGGGGTTGGCATTCATGCCGGATACGCACGACTCCTGATCAGCCCGGCATGTCTGTCCTACTGGTGTGGAATACCATGGCCCGCTAGATCCGCCGGCGACATCTCGCTGGACGAGGTCTTGGGTCGCAGTTTGGTGCTAGCAGATGCGCGGTTCCGTGTCGAATTCGGTGGATGTTGCTAGGAGCCTCTCTGTCTCTGCGAGGCGCGCTGGGTGCGCCGAAGCAGACTCCCCTCTAGTCCTGGGAGACCGCTTCGTCTCTCGCAAGAGTCGCTCGTTTCTCGCGGTGACAGGACCAGAGGATTTCCCACCGACTTGTACACATCAGCAGATGCGCATCGCCTTTGACAGCCCATGGCGGACGTGGTATACTTAGCCACTTTTGCCGCCGCCGTGTGATACGAAGGAAGATTATGCAACAGGACTCGCTCCTGCAGACGAAACTCCTTGTTCCGCCTGTCCGGCCCGAATTGGTCTCGCGCCCGCGCCTGACCGAGCGGCTTAACGCGGGTCTAGATTGCAAACTCACCCTCATCTCCGCTCCGGCTGGCTTTGGCAAGACCACGTTGGTTGCTGAATGGGTGCGCGATCTGCGAGAAGCGGAGCCGGCACAAAAGATCACCTGGCTGTCGCTCGACGAGGACGATAACGATCTGGCCCGCTTCCTGGTCTACCTGATAACCGCCTTGCGGACAATTGAGACCAACACCGGGAAAGGATTGCTTAGCCAGCTTCGATCTCCTCAGCCGCCGCCGGTCGAGGAGATTCTGACCGTCCTGCTCAACGATATGGTCGCCATCCCCGGGCGGATGATCCTCGTCCTAGACGACTATCACCTGATCAGCGATCAAAGCATCCACGAGGCCCTTGCCTTCCTGCTCGCGCGTCTACCCGGTCAGATGCACCTGATCATTGCCACCCGAGAAGATCCCGACCTGCCCGTGGCCCGCCTGCGCGCCCGAGGTCAGTTGGTGGAACTGCGCGCCGCGGACTTGCGTTTTACCTCCTCCGAAGCAGCCGAGCTTCTCAACCAGGTCATGGGCTTGGAGCTCTTGGCGGAGGATATCGCCGCATTGGAAACCCGTACCGAAGGTTGGATTGCCGGTCTGCATCTGGCTGCAATCTCGATGCGCAATCGCGAGGACGTGACCGGCTTTGTCCGATCCTTCACCGGCAGCCACCGTTTTGTGCTAGACTATTTGATCGAAGAAGTGCTAGAACGGCAGCCGGAAAGCGTCCAGATGTTCTTGCTGCAGACCGCCATCCTCGACCGGCTGACCGGCTCCTTGTGTGATGCCGTGTGTTTTGGCGCGACCGAACCGCCGGCGGGACAGCACGATGGCCAAGCCATTCTGGAGACATTGGACCGCGCCAACCTCTTTATCGTCCCGTTGGATGACGAGCGGCATTGGTACCGCTATCATCACCTCTTTGGCGATTTGTTGCGCCGGCGACTGCGCCAAGTGCATCCGGAATGGATAGCCACATTGCACCAGCATGCCAGTGTTTGGCTCGAGCAGAACGGCCATGCCGACGACGCCGTTGAACACGCGCGGCAGGCCGGCGATCTGGCGCGGGCGACGAACCTCATGGAGACGCATGCCGACGCTGCATGGCGCGGTGGGGAGCACGCCAAATTGCGGCACTGGCTGGATACGCTGCCTTTGGAAGCGATCCGCGCCAAACCACGCCTCTGCGTGTACCACACCTGGTACCTGTTCCTCGATGGACACCAGGACGAAGCCGAGCAGGCGCTGCAAGCGTGTGAAGAGATGCTGGAGGCAAGCCCCGATCCGACCACCGGTGCCTCGCCTCCGGTCCGCCGGGCCCCGTTGTCAGCCGCCAACCGGCAGATGATGAGAGGCAGGGCAGCCGTCATCCGCGCCTTTATCGCCACCTACCTCGGGGACATTCCGGCCATCATTCGCCACGCACGCCAGGCGCTGGACTACCTTCCTGAGGAAGATCTGACTTGGCGTAGGGACGCCGCCCTCGCCTTGGGCGATGCGCATGGCTTCCAAGGCGATCTGGGAGCCGCATACATGGCCCGGCTCCAGGCGGCAGAGGCGAGTCGATCGGCGGGCGATACCGTTTTCTCCCTGCTCGCCCATCTGAAAGTGGCCATCACGCTGAGGGAGCAGGGCCGGCTGCAGCGAACGATCGAGCTGTGCCAGGAGCAACTCGAATTCGCCGGCGAGTGCGGGCTGATGGGGACTGCCGTGCCCGGTGGGTTCCAGGCCATCTGGGGTGAGGTAGTAGCCGAACTGGGTGACCTGAAAGGTGCCTTGAACCTGGCGAACAGGGGCGTGGAACGGACGGAGCGTGGCGGAGAGAGCCTGGTCACCGGCTGGGGCTACCTGTGCCTGGCCAGGGTACTGTTTTCCAAGGGCGATCTGGTCGGGACTGTCGAGCTCGCCAACAAGGTGGAGACGAAGGCTGGCGAGCTCCAAGTACCACCCTGGATCGTGACCGAGATGGCAGCCTGGCGGGCGCGTGCGTCGCTGGCTCAGGGGGATCGGGTCGCAGCGGCTAGATGGGCGCGCCAGCGAGGGCTGAAGGCCGGCGGCGAATTGGAACCGGTGGACGAGTTCGACTTTTTCTCGCTCAACGCATACACAGTGCTGGCCAGGATCCGGTTGGCCCAGGAGCGATGGGAGGAAACCGGGCGTCTTCTCTCTCGCCTGCTGGCAGCAGCGCAAGCGGGCGGGCGCACCTCGAAGGTGATCGAAATCCTGAGCCTCCAGGCAATGGCAGCCCAAGCCCAAGGCAACACGGAGCTGGCACTGGCGGCCATCGAGCAAGCCCTCACCTTGGCCAAGCCAGAGGGCTTTGCCCAGAGCTTTGTGGATGAAGGCCCGCTGATGGCCCGCCTCTTGTACGAAGCAGCTACCCGTGGCATCGAGCCGGACTATGCTCGCCGCCTGCTGGCCACGTTCCCCGATGCCCAACCGGCGCCTAACGGCTCTCCAGCGACAAAGGCCGTCCAAGCTGAGTTGACCGAACCTCTAAGTGAGCGCGAACTAGAGGTCCTGGGGCTCATCGCCGAAGGTCTGAACAATCGAGAGATCGCCAGTCGGCTCTATCTCTCGCTGAACACTGTCAAAGGCCACACTCGCAATATCTACGGCAAACTCGGTGTCCACAGCCGCACCCAGGCAGCAGCCCAGGCCAGAAGGTTGGGACTCTTGCCGCCGTTCTAGTCATCCCAACAGCCCAGGACAACAAATCTGGCGGGCCGGCACATGCCGGCCCGCTTTTTTTGTTGCCATCTGGAACCTAATCCGCTGCTACCACCCCACAAATAGTCCCTTGAATAACACTTTCGGGTGATGACACCAACCCCATGTAGCGGGTATGCTATAGGTGTGAGGCAGGCGATTTTGGATACCTGCTACCATTCAGCCGGTCGCCCAACGCGCACTTGGGGTAGGAAATAGATCATGAGGGAAAACGCCGGACGAAAGTTGAGCCTCGATCGATCGGTCGCCTACCAGATCAAAGTGTCGGGGCACCTTGACGAGACGAGGACGGACTGGGTCGGAGGGATGACGATTACGGTCGAAGGCGAGGGCGAGGGTCTACCGGTTACGACGCTGACTGGCAGCCTCGACCAGGCTGCGTTACAGGGTCTGCTGCGCCGGCTCTATTCCCTGGGCTTGCCCTTGATTTCGGTCCAGTGGACGCGGAGTAGTCTGGCGAACGGTTCCACAAACAAGCATTAATAGAAGGGAAGAGGTCCAGTGAACTGTCAAAGAGGAAAGCAGAGGGACATTACGCGCCGGGAGTTCATCAAAGTCACGGGAGCGATTGTGGTCGTGATGGGGGTTGGCGCGTGTGGCGCGACAGACGAGAGCCCAACACCCACCAGCACGCCCCGCCCAACCGACACACCCGTGCCAGCCAACACGCCTATCCCGACACAGGTTCTTACACCCGAAGTTCTGATTCCACCCGCCGATGGCTACCTCCTAGTGGATATCGGAAAGTGTCAGGGATGCCTGAGCTGTATGCTGGCCTGCTCTCTGATCCATGAAGGTGTGGAGAGCCTGTCTCTATCCAGGATCCAAGTCATGCAGGATTCCTTTGCGTCGTATCCTGAGGATCTGACCATTGAGCCATGCCGCCAATGCGTCGATCCCGCCTGTGTGCCGGTGTGTCCTACCGGTGCCCTGGCAGCGGAGGCCGGCTACGGCAACGTCCGGATGGTGGACAAGGAGGCGTGCATTGGCTGTGGCCTGTGTTATGAGGCCTGCCCCTTTACCCCCAGCCGGGCGTTTCTGGCGCCCGATGCGGCCTATGATGGTGAGGCCAAGAGCCGGAAGTGCGACCTGTGCGCCAATGCCCCATACCATTGGGATGAAGCCGGCGGAGGGCCGGATGGCAAACAGGCCTGTGTCGCCGTGTGTCCTGTAGGCGCAGTTGTGTTCAGCCCGGAGATCCCCACGCAAGAGGGCGACGGTGGCTACAAGGTGAATCTACGGGGTGAGGCCTGGGCAAGCCTTGGCTACCCAACCAGTTGAACCGATCGAGCGAGGAGGAATTCCCTATGAACGGCTACGCAGGCAAGATCCTGAGAGTGAATTTGACCGAACGCACCGTGAGCACCATCCCAACCAGCGACTATGAGGACTGGGGCGGCGGGCACGGTATGGGCTCGGCCATCTTTTTCGATCTGGTGAAGGACAAGACCATCGACGGCTTTGACCCGGCCAACGTCGTGACGATCATGACCTCCCCTCTGTGCGGCACACTGGTGGCTGCCGCCGGGGGAAGGACCGAGGTGCAGGGCATCGGCGTGCAGTCATACCCCATCGGCTGGTTCACCCGCAGCAACTTTGGCGGCCGGTTCTCGCCTATGCTCAAATATGCGGGCTGGGACGGGATCGTCATCGAGGGCCAGGCGGACGAGCCAGTCTGGATCGACATCCGGGACGAGGACGTGCACATCCGGGACTGTGCTGAGTTGTCGCTATGGGGC
>JASFOV010000153.1:0-9226 GCA_050116355.1 Anaerolineae bacterium | reverse complement strand
GGCAGTGTCCTCCGCCTCAGCGGCTTCAACAGCGTCCTCCGGGCCTTCGTCCGGCTCAGCGGCTTCAACAGCGTTCTCCGGACCTTCGTCCGGCTCGGCGGCCTCAACGGCTCCCTCCGGACCTTCCTCCGGCTCAGCGGCCTCAACGGTGCCCTCCGGACTTTCCGGCCCGGTCACCTCGACGGCGTCCTCCGCCTCAGCGGCGTCCTCCGGACCTTCCTCCGGCTCGGCGGCCTCAACAGCGCCCTCCGGGCCTTCCGCCGGCGCGACCGGCTGTTCCTGCTCCAAGGCGGCCGACTGTGGGGCCTCCGCCTCGCTGGGCATCTCTACACTATTCTCTTCCTGCGTAACAGACTCGATATGATCCATAGAATGCTAACATCTCCTCCCGAATATTCGAGCTCCTGCGTCCAGACAAAACAAAGCCCGGCCATTCACCTGTAGTGTATCCATCAGGAGAGAAGCCGAGCCACACTCACCACGCGAGTGCCCAACTGCCAGACCGTGGAAGAGTCTCCACGGCCCCACCCATGTTGGGGTAGCGTCTCTGCTGCCTAGGCTGAGTTGGGAACCCGAATCAGATCTGCTGGCCAACCCGAGGGACACAGCGATTCGCCATGGAGATCGGGCTGGCTCTAGAGGTCCCTGATGCGCTTCTGGAACCACCACCTCCGCTCACGATGCGAACCCGTGCCCGCATCGCCTCGAGGCCTGGAGGGCCAGGCAGCCCAAGACCAGCCACGCTGATCTCCTGGAACACAAGAGCACTGATATTATACACCAATCCCGAATCCCTGTCAACAAAGGCCGGACCTTTTCTGCGCGCGTGTTACGCTTTTGTCACCAAGCGCTCGCGCCTAGCCTGCCCGCCCTGCAAGCAGCATGGGTGACTGGTCGCAAGCAATTGGACACTTTGCCGCAGCCGGGGTTGCGCCGGGTCCCGTCCTTGTCGGCTGGTGGCGCCTATGCTACAATAATTCTCCAGAGGAGGCTGGTTCCGATGCATTTTGACATATGCACTCTGTTCCCGGGGCTGTTTGATGGCGTGTTCGAGGCAAGCATCATCCAACGCGCCCGTGCGGCGGGTCTGGTCACCATATCCTTGCATAATATCCGCGACTATGCCACCGGCCGCCACCAGGTGACCGACGACACCCCCTATGGCGGTGGCGGCGGTATGATTATGAAACCCGAACCTATCTTTGCCGCGGTGGAAGCCGTATTGGGTCCCGAGAAGGAGGAGGTGCCCATCATTCTCCTCACCCCCCAAGGGCGACCGTTCTCGCAGCGCATAGCCCGCGAATTGTCCCAACGACGCAGGTTGTTGCTCATCTGTGGCCGGTATGAAGGGGTCGATGAGCGCGTGCGCCAACACCTGGCCAGCGACGCCATCTCCATCGGCGACTATGTGCTGGCCGGCGGCGAGATCCCGGCCATGGTTATCGTAGAGGCCGTGACCCGCTTGCTCCCGGGCGTGCTGGGCGATCCGGCGGCGACATTTGAGGATTCGCACGCGGAAGGGATGCTCGAATACCCACACTACACGCGGCCAGCCGACTTTCGGGGTCACACCGTGCCAGAGGTTCTGCTTTCGGGCAACCACGCCGAGATTGTGCGTTGGCGCCGGCAGCAAGCGCTGCGCCGTACGTGGCAAATGCGACCTGACCTGTTGGAACAAGCCCAGCTGACCGCGGAGGATCGGGCTTTTCTCGATTCCCTTGGGGCCCCATCACCGTCCACACCCGATTGAGCCGAGGTTGCCCATCCAGACCAACTATGCTATAATAGACCGGCTATTCTAATTGTAATCAAGCTGAGGGGGGATGAAAAGGATAGAAACCACGCCATCAAACGGCTCGCAATCCAACCGTCCATCCCCTGACCGCCTGACGCAGCTCCTCATCGGGGTGGCCCTGTTTCTGGTCGCAGCCCTTGTGGCCCTGGCGGTCGACCTTCTGCTATGGCCCACAACCGACACACCGGTGGCCCAGGCAATGAAGTTCAACGGATCGTTGCAGGCTACGGCCACGCCCCAACCGCTGTCCCCGTCCACCCCCGACCAGCCGGTCGAAGCGGCCGATATGCAAGGGCTGGCTACGCCACCGCCTTGCCTCCCGCCCGATGATTGGGGCATCCACGTCGTCGTCGAGGGCGACAGTCTGCTATCCGTGGCCGAGCGCTATCAAACAGACGTAGACACACTGATGCTGGTGAACTGTCTGAATAGCCCAACAATCTTTGCCGGGCTGCAACTGTACGTACCTGGAGGGGCACCGGCGACCACTGCCATCTACGACGAATCTCCAGCACCGGATCCCGGATCCAGTGAGGCGGCCGTACCGCCTGAGGCGACACGGATGCCGTCGCCTACCGCGACGCCGCCCACGGCATTCCGGATCGACATTCCGGATCACTTCCTCAACATTCTGTTGATGGGCTCCGACCGGCGGCCAAACACAGGCCATTGGCGCACGGACAGCCTGATCATTGTGTCGGTGGACACGCAAAGCAGCGTCGTGCGCTTGCTGTCCATCCCGCGAGACCTGTGGGTCTACATCCCCGGCCACGGCTACAACCGCGTCAACACCGCCGACCTGTGGGGCGAGCTAGATCGCAAAGGCTCCGGGCCCGAATGGGTCAAGCGCACCATCCACTACAACTTGGGCATCCCCATCCACTACTACGTCCGGGTCGACTTTCAAGGCTTCATGCGGATCATCGACACGCTGGGCGGGGTGACCATCGATGTTGACTGTCCGCTGCCCGACATCAATCTGTCAGCCGGGATCCATCACATGACCGGCCGGGAGGCGCTGCGCTATGCCCGCTCGCGGAAGAGCACCAACGACTTTGACCGCGGGCGCCGCCAGCGCAAGGTGCTGCTCGCCCTGTGGGAGCAAGCGCTCAGCCTCGAGATGCTCCCCAGGCTGCCGGAATTGTGGTTGACCATGGCCGGAACAGTCCAGACGGACCTGCCTCTGGAACAAGTGATCAACTTGGCCTACCTGGGCACAAGATTGGAGCCACAGCGGATCATCAACAAGGCCATCAGCTCGCGCCACGTCCAAGCCTGGATGACACCGCAGGGGGCTTCGGTCCTCCTACCCCGCGAGGACCGGATCCGTGCGTTGCTGGAAGAGCTGTACGCCCCGGTGAACGTCGCCGCGTTGGACACGGCCGATCGCGTCCGGGTGAGCGTCTATAACGGCTCGTCACGGCCGCAAGCCGAAGAGTTGGCCGCTGCCGCCCTTCGCTGGGAGGGATTCAAGATCGCAGCCACTGGGCCAGCCGATCGTCGCGACTATGTCCAAACTCAGATCTCCACCTCTATCGAGGATGCGGCTATCATCGCCAAGATAGCCCAAACGCTGGGGGTCCCCCTGGGCACTGTCCAGGCCGCGCCCAGCGACCAGAACCAGTCCAGTGCGGAACCCGATTGGGACGTACAGATCATCCTCGGTCAGAATTACAATCCCTGCCAACGTTGATACCACGCTGGGCCCCTGGCCGTGCGTGACTCGATGGGGCCCGCTCCGTCATTCTTCCTCATCCTCCGGTTCTACGTGCACCAGTACCTGGCCAATGCCCGGCACCCGGGCATGAAGCTGCATCTCCACCTGTTCGGCCAGGCTGTGCGCTTTGACGATGGGCAGGTCGGGGGCAGCCAAGCAATGCAAGACGACATCGTAGCCATCCGGACCGGGCCGGGCGTGTACGTCGTGGCAGCCATGCAAGCCGGTCACGCTCTCGGCTACAGCCAAGATCTGCTCCTCGAGGGCAGGATCTACCGTGCCCTCCAGTTCGGCTGGCATGACTGGCACGCTGCGTGGCTCGATGTGGGTATGGACCTCGCTGACGTAGGGCAGTTCTTGGCGCACGGCGGCCTCAAAGCCGCTCACCTCCGCATGGGCCTGAGCCAGCGTCAGATCGGGTTCCACTTCGACATGCACATCCACATAGTAGCGTCCCCGCACCTCGTGAGCGTGGATATCGTGCGCCCGCATCTGGCGACGCGCAGCAATGGCGTATACCGTCTGAGGGAGACTCTCGCCCCGCTGCCGGACGGGATCGACATGGACTATGACGTCCCCCTGATGGATCAACTGCCGCACCGCCCGCTCTACGTCGGTCGCGACACGATGAGCCTCCTCCAGTGAAACGCTACGGGCTACGCTCACGGAGAGGTCGGCAAAGGTAAACGCCCCCGCCAGGCGCACGCGCACCGGCCCTACCGTTTGTACGCCTGGCACTTGGGCGGCCTCCTCGGCGATCTTGTCGGCCAGCCCCGGCGGCGCCGCATCTAGCAAGTGGCCCAGGGCATGCCAGCCCAACGTCAGGCTCACCCGCAGCACCATCAACGCGACGACTAGGGCGGACACTGCGTCAGCCTTTTGCAGCCAGGCCCATTCGGGCCCCAACCACTCGCTCAGGCCGACCAGCAGCAAGCCTAGCAACACCACACTGGAACTCAATACATCCGTGCGAAAGTTCAAGGCATTGCCTTCCAGCGACTGGCTGCGGTAGCGGCGCGCTATGCGCATCAGGTAGGTGGACAAGGCCAAGCTGGCGCCGATGGAAAGCACCATCACGGCAATGCCCCATACATCCGCTTGTATGGCCACCGTCCGGAAAAAGAGCCGCTGGATGGCTTCATACACGATCCAGCCGCAGGTTACCAGTAACAGACCAGTCTCGGCCAAGGCCGTCAGGTTTTCGACTTTGCCATGTCCATACGGATGCTCAGCGTCGGCGGGCCGATCGGCCACACGTACGGCGAAAAAGGCCAGAATGGAAGAGACCAGGTCCAGCACCGAATCCGCGGCCTGGGCCAGAATGCCCAAACTGCCGGTGAGCATACCAACAACCAGCTTCAGGACAATCAGGAAGAGCACAACTCCCACCGAAATGAGCGAAGCACGCCGCTTCTCCTGTTCTGCGCGTCCATCTTGTGCAAAATCCATACCTAGTTCCTCTTTTTGGTGTCCGAGTGCTGGTGCCAGCCACCAGCCGCGGCTACGGCAAGCTGCCGGGACTGGGATACGGCCAGTCCCGAAAATCGACACGACAATCGTCGCTGTCCTGCCAGGCCGGCTGTCGCTGCAAGGAATGGCTGCTGGCGATGCCCCCGGGATGGGCCACCACACCGGGATAGATCCCCGCACCATAGACAACCACATCCACGGCCTGATTGCGCCCGTCCAGCAGCAGGACCTCGTCGCCAAGATTGCCCAACCCCCAATCACCAGCACCCCAAGCCGGGCACTTGGTCAAATCGGGCACCAGGGGATCCGTATCCAACAACTCGAACGCCGGACGCTGGTACGGGTACGGTCCAAAGCCGGTGGCGGTGGCGGCGACGACCAAGATCTGAGCGGGCTCGATGGCTGCCCCGGCCGGGAAGCAGTACATTCCCTCGTAGTCGTCGGGATAGGCGGCATCGCCGATCTTGTAGCCTGCCAGATCGAAAGGCCGGCCTGTCGGATTGTAGATCTCGACCCATTCCTCCGCAGGGATCGTGGCATAGTACACTTCGCTGAATAGAAGGTGATCGGCCGGCAGTGGCGCCTGGTAGCCGCGCACCACGAGCGGCAGGTAGACCGGCGGCGTTGCGATCCGCCAGTCATAATCGAACACCGTTTTGAGATAGTCATAGGCCGCTTCCGACTGGACCTGGAGGGCCAGCTCGCGGTTGGCCTTGGACGAGACCTCGCTGCCATTGATGCTTCCGGCATGGACATAGCCGCGCCCACCGATCGAAGCCAATACCATTTTGTTGTGCAAGCCCAGGTAGGTAGGATCGCCGAGTCGCGCCTGGAGGTCTAGTCCTCCCGCTTGGGCTTGGGACTGCAGATAGGCCACCGTAGCGGCATTCTCCACCTGTCCCTCGTAATGGCCGTCGAGCAGCACGCGCACCGTGGCCCCCCGCCTTGCGGCCGCCAGATAGGCCTCGAGCCGGGGATTGGGATCGGTCTCGGGCGTTCCCTCTGTGGGGCCCCAGTGGCAGAGCTCGTACGATTGTTCGATTAGGATCATGTCACCCGGCCCAGCTCTATGGAGCAGGCCCAACAGGCCATCGGTCGGACGGAGGCTGTTCTCCGGAGAATGGAGCACTTCAAAGGCCAGTTCCCCCTCCACAACCAAGGGTTGGGTGAACCGCACCGTGTAGCTGGTCCACGCTGGCGTCCAATCGGGCTCAAAGCCGGCCGGCGGGGAGCACAACTCGGGCAGTTGATCACAACCGCCCAGGTCCACATGATGAGCCGGGTCAAAGTCGGCATCAAAAATGGCCTGTACGCGCGCGACGACCCGCGGCGCGTCCGTGATCAATAGGACGCCTCGATGTCCGGCTGTACCGTCCCCCTTGGCATCGGCGGGTAGACCGGTCGGATTGAGGTTCTCGGAACCGATGAGGGCCAGCCGGCCATCGACCAGGATCATCTTGGCGTGGAGGTGGGGATAGCGGTCATAGACGTCGGCTTCGCTATTGTTGACCATGAACAGGATCTCGGCGCCGGCTTCGGACAACTGGCGGGCGATCCATCGTTGTTGGTCGGTCACTCCACCAAAAGCGGGTTCCCCTTCCAACAATATCGTCACCGCCACCCCCTCCTCGAGACGCGCCAGCAACAGATCGGCCAGCTCCCGGCTGCGGAAGGTATAGGCCTCGATCTGGATGCGCTGCTGGGCTTGGGCCAACAACGCGCCCACCGCCGCAAAGGCATGGTCAGGGGCCACGGCCACCGTCAGATGGGCAGTCTCGGTGACCCGTTCGGTGAAAAAGAGCCGCTCGGCATCCCACCCGGGATAGCGGACCTTCCGCCCATTGTCGTGATCGGCCGGGTCCTGAGCCCAATCTGCTAGCGTATCGGTGTCGTTCACCGGCAAGCCGGTGGCTGGCTCACGTTTTCGTATCAGGATCTGTCCGGAGACGGGAAAGCTTTTGGCATTGGGCGACCAAGGCTGGAGCGCATCGCCCTGCCAGCCCGCTACCTGCGTGTCGCCCCCCCGGTACACCAACGCATCGACCAAGTTGCCGAGTCCGTCCCAAAGCTGGCACTCATCGCCGTCATCGGCAAAGGCGGGCGCGCCCCCCTCCATGTCGGGCACTACGGGATCGGAACCGGTCCCATACTCAAAATCGGGCTGGAACCCGAACTGGCGCGCAAAGGCAGTCGCCTCACGAGCGCACCATATAGCCTGGCCCGCACTCAGGGTGGTGCTCAGCGGAAACAATGCCGAACTCTCTCCATCGCCAACGCGCCAGCCTCCCAGGTCGACTGGGGCTCCGGACAGATTGAGCAGGCGAAATGCTTCGTCGTCCTGGCCCGTCTCGTAGCCTTGATAGTGCAACGCATCCACCAGGATGGCCGGCGACTCCGGTCCTCCCTCCACAACGACCAGCGCTTGATCGTAGTTGTTGGTTGGATCCGTATCTGTGATGGCGCAGGTCACGGTGATCCGGTTGCTCAGCTGGCCAACCGCACCATCCGCCACCAACCCGGCGACACGAAAGACGATGGGCGCACTGCCAGTAGCCGTTGACACCGTGCCCAGATCCCAGGCCAGTACGTCCGGCTTGTTCCACACAAACGGGTACGGGGCTGTGTGGGTGACAAAATCCACCTGGGCGGGCAGCACATCGGTCAACCGGGTCTGGGGCGCGGCAAGCTGGCCGACATTGCTCACAATGATGGTGTAGGTCAAGCGGGTTCCAGCACGAACCGTCGCCGGTCCTCGCTTGCGCACACTCAACTCCGGGCCGGCAGCGGACACCATCTCACCATCTGCTTGGGCCGTTGGGGCCACAGATAGGGTAGGGGCTTCAGAACTTGGGCAGGGTTGGCACTGATGCGTTGCCGCCGGGCTCCCCGCGCTGGCGACGAGCAGGAATAGCAGCCAGATCACTGCGCCCACCACAGCTAGCAACGCCAGGCCCCTTTTCATACGCGTCTCTCTCCGCCGGAATGCATCACTCAGCATATCATAACCAACCGTCAGTGTCAATTGGCTGGTCAGAATGCGGGTAATCGCCAACGAACCGGTCGATACCTCCCCCCCCTTGCCCGGGAGTCCATCTCCTGGAAGTCGTCTCTACCAAGCCGGCACAGAGCGAGATCCGTTCCAAGGCGGGGGGCGCGTGCCATGGCCTGGAACCCAAGCTTGCCACGCGGCGGGGATTGTGCTACACTGCAACCATCTTGAGCTTGGAAAGAACACACAAGATGCGACCTCGCTGGCTGACCTGGCTCGTGGCCTTCTCCCTGCTTCTGTTCGCGGGCTTGGCGCCCGCATCAGCAGAACGACCCGCTGCCCTGGGAGCCAACTCAGAGGAGCTACCGCCCCGAGTCCAGAGCACCCTCACTCCCGACGATCCCCTATGGGCTACGGGCGAGTCCCCAGCCTACCCGGATTCCATCCGGCCCGAGCGTGACTGGAGCGCTTTCGAACCTGAGGTATGGATCGGTGCACCGGTCAGCGTGGACCCGACGGTCCAACAGATGCTGGGCCAGGTGCAAAGCGGGACCATCTACCAGTACATGAAATGGCTAACCGGCGAGGAAGCGGCGTTGATCGGTGGGGCGCCCTACACCATCACCACGCGCTACACGTACAGCGGCACGCCGATCCAGAAGGCAACCCAATTCGCCTACGAGCACTTTGGCGATCTGGGCCTGACGGTCGAGTACGACATCTGGGACGCCGGTTCCAGTCCCAACGTCATCGCCACCCACCCGGGCCTGACCGCGCCGGAGGATGTCTACGTCATCTGTGCCCACCTGGACGACCTGCCCGCCAGCGGAGTGGCGCCCGGCGCTGATGACAATGCCAGTGGCTCCACCGCCGTACTGGTGGCCGCCGACATCCTGAGCCAATACGATTTCGGGTGCACGCTCACCTTCGCCCTGTGGACCGGCGAGGAACAGGGGCTGTTGGGCAGTGAGGCATGGGCCGCCGCGGCCAGCCGCCAGGGCCTTGATATCCAGGGTGTGCTCAACTTGGACATGATCGGCTACAACTCGGACGACCAGTTCGACGTCGATCTGCACGCGCAAACGGCACTTCCGGACTCGGTGGCCATCGCCCAGGTATTTTCCGGCGTGAGCGACGCCTACGCCCTCCAGCTGCGTCCAGAGATCCTGATCGACAACTCGCTGGGCACACACAGCGATAATGCCTCCTTCTGGGCTCATGGGTATCCCGCCATTCTGGCCATCGAAGATGGGGA
>JASFOV010000152.1:0-9255 GCA_050116355.1 Anaerolineae bacterium | reverse complement strand
CGCACCGCTTTGTTGTTCCCCCTGATATCGTTCCTATCCAAGACAGCAAGCCTTTGTTCGAATCGGTTGACAGCCGTTGGGATGTAGGGTAGAATGATCCCATACCAGCGGAGGGCGGCAGATGGATCCCAGGCAGGTCCAGCAGTTTGCGCAGGCTGTGACGGACAATGTGGAGAAAGTGATCGTTGGCAAGCGGGAGGCCATCGACTTGGTGATGGTTGCCCTGCTGTGCGAAGGGCACGTGCTCATCGAAGATGTGCCCGGTACGGGCAAGACGATGCTGGCCCGCGCCGTCGCAACCTCGCTCGGTCTGTCATTCAAACGCTTGCAATGCACGCCAGACCTGTTGCCCAATGATATCACCGGCGTATCGATCTTTGACCAGAGTCGTGGTGAGTTCGAGTTCCGACCGGGTCCTGCCTTTGTCAACGTCTTGCTGGCGGATGAGGTCAATCGTGCCACACCACGCACTCAGAGTGCCCTCCTGGAAGCCATGGGTGAGGGCCAGGTGTCTGTGGACGGTGTCACTCACACCCTGAGCCGGCCGTTCCTAGTCCTAGCTACCCAGAATCCCATCGAATACGAGGGTACCTTCCCACTGCCCGAGGCCCAGCTCGATCGCTTTTTGCTCAAACTGTCGGTTGGCTATCCCACACCCGAGGATGAAGGTCAAATCCTCCTGAACCTGCAACGCGAACATCCGATCTTTGCCATTCAGCAGGTTGTCGACGGTGCCCGACTGGTGGAGCTGCAACGCCAGATATGGGAAGTGCACGTCGATGACACCGTACGCGACTATATTGTGCGGCTGATCCATGCCACGCGCCATCACACCGACCTGGTGTTGGGCGCAAGCCCCCGTGGTAGCCTGGCTTTGTTCAAGACCGCTCAGGCGCTTGCCGCTCTGCGGGGCCGTGATTTCGTCCTGCCGGATGATGTCAAGGTCCTGGCCGTACCAACCTTGGCCCACCGCCTCCTAGTCCGTCCCGAGAGTGCCCTGAAAGGCTACACCGCGCAACGGGTCGTGGATGATCTGTTGCGCTCTACGGCGCTCGATATTGGCGAACTGGAGTAAGGAGTCAGGGGGATGCGGGGCTTTTTGCCGTTCCTCATCCTCCTACTTGCCGTCGCTTTTTTCACCCGTGTTGATCTCTTTTTCCACCTGCTGTACGCACTCTTCAGCCTCTATTTCCTCGGACGTCTCTGGGCCCGCCGTTCGACAGGTGCTGTACTTGTGCAGCGCCACCACGACCGGCGGATGTTCCTGGGGGATACTCTCTCAATTACAGTCGACATCCACAACCGTGGCTGGCTGCCGGTGTTGTGGCTGCAGCTGAGCGATGCCATCCCTGGCGAGTTGGTGGTCGGCCAATCCTTTCGCCACGCTCTCTCGCTCTTGCCCCGCGAGCGCCGCAGCCTGACCTATACGGTGCATGGCCGCCGGCGTGGGTACTATCCGGTTGGACCCCTCGTGACCAAGGGGGGCGATCTGTTGGGTACCACCACCTATGAGCATCGCTTTGCCGAACAAGACTTCTTGATCGTCTATCCGCGGATTGTTCCCTTGGTCGAGGCGCGGCTCCCTTCCCAGTCACCGTCGGGCGTGCTGCCCAGCCGCCACCGTCTCTTTGAGGATCCAGCCCGCATCCGCGGTGTGCGCGATTACCAGCCTGGCGACTCGCTGCGGCGCATAGATTGGAAGACCAGTAGCCGGGTTGGAACGCTTCAAGTCCGCCGCTATGAGCCCGCCATTTCCCTGGAGACGGCCATTTTGCTCAATCTCAACCGTGAGGATTACCCTCTCCGCAAGTGGCGGTCCGCCACTGAACTAGGCATCGTCATTGCCGCTTCGCTGGCAACCCATTTGATCGAGAAGCGACAAGCGGTAGGTTTGGCAACCAATGGCCGCGATCCTCTGACCGAGTCTCCAGATCGCTCTCCCTGCTTGCCCTTGCGTAAAGGGCGGGCGCACTTGATGCATATGCTGGATTTGCTGGCGCGTGTGGAGGCGGTGGATGACTTAGATGATCCCCCCTTCCTCGACCTGGTGAATCGCAGGAGTTTGGCGTTGCCTTGGGGCAGTACAGCCATTGTGATCACTGCCCGGGGTGTTGAGGGCTTGTCCGATATCCTGCTCGCCTTGCGCCGCCGGGGGTTGAGTGTGACGCTGGTGGTTACCTGCCCGGGCCACGAGTTCTTGACAACAGTGTGGCAGGGCGAGCAGATCGGCGTCCAGGTGCTCCGGATTTCGTCCGACAGGGATATGGATATTTGGCGATGAGTGAGCATCTCGGAGCGAACTGGTGGATGGAGAACCTCTTACGCCCGGTACTCATCGCCGGGATGGTGGCTTGCCTGGCTAGTCCGCCGATCGTGTTGTTGGAATGGGTCTTTCCCGAATGGAATGGAGCCTATTTTCTGGTCTTTGCGGTTGGGGCCAGCCTGGAGGGGATCCTCTCTGAGCGGGCGCTGCAAAAGCGCCGGATCAGTGGCTGGGAGTATGTTGGGTCTCGTGCAGCAGAATTGCTGATTTTGTTGATCGCGCTCAAGTTCGTTAGCTATTTTCCAGTGGGATTGGATCAACTGTGGATCGAAGCGCAGGCTTGGGCCACTGACCCCAACCTGATTATGCAGAATATCGATTTCTTCACGAGCTTGTTGCTGGTAGCACTGTGGTCGGGCTCGATCTATGTCGGGCGTTTGGTGCGCGAGCTGGATGCCGACGAAGATGTGACGCCGCCGCCGGACAAAACCGATACCGAGTACTACCTATGGCTGACCCAACCGCCAGCCACTCGAGATCGACAGGAGACGTTGTACTGGTTGGCTGATATCGTCCTGTGGGGTGGGATCGTGCTGTTGGGTGTCGCGGCGATCCTTCAATTTGTGCAGCTCAGCAGTCGGATTCCGGCGATTGCCACCGTGATCTATTTCGGCCTGGCCGTGATCTTGTTGAGCCAGGCGCGCTTCGCGGTGACCTCCACCCGGTGGCGTGCGGAAGCGCTTCTGGTCCAGGAGGGGATGGGCCGGCGCTGGCTGCTGTGGGGCGCAATCTTTGTCTTGGGTGTGGCTTTGGTGGCGCTGGTCCTGCCCACCACCTATACGTTGGGCCCCCTTCAAGCCTTGCTGGGGCTATACCATGTCTTGACCAACATCGTGCTCTTTCTCTTTGGCCTATTGGTGTTCCTGCTATCATTGCCCTTTGCTCTGCTTATGCCCAGCATCGAAACACCAGCCCCGCCTGCTCTTCCCCCGCTTGAGAGGCTGCCCCAGGAACAGATTCAGGGAGGCGGAACACCTCCCTGGTTGGAGATGCTTCTCTCGGCCGCATTCTGGCTCCTTGTCCTGTCGATTGTCGTATACGCACTGTATCGCGTTGTCCGTGATCGCTTCGGTGACCTGGAAGGATCGGAAGCAGCCGCTGGTACGTGGTGGGGCCAGCTCTTGCTGTGGCTGCGCGAGATGTGGCAGAGATGGCTGGACTGGCGCCGGGGCATACAAATGGAGGTGGGGCGGCGCCTGGCTCAGCGCCGTTGGGTTCGCCCCACGCTGCCGTCCGCTGGACGCTTTTTGTCTCTCCGCGGCCTCGCACCCCGCGATCTGATCTATTATTTCTATCTGTCTGTCAACCGCCGGGCCGCGCAGGCAGGACAGCGGCGTGGACCAGGGCAGACGCCCTACGAATACCAAGTCGAGTTGGATCGCCGGTTCCCCGATCTGGAGCCCGATCTGTCTGGCCTGACAGAGGCTTTTGTGCGCGCCCGCTATAGTCCGGATTCGGTCGAGGAGGAGACGGCGGAGGCGGTCAAGCCCCTCTGGCAGCGCATCAAGACGGTGTTGCGCCGCCATCGCCGTCCGCAGTAGACGGATGGCAGCCGTACCTTTGCTCCCTCAGTCCTTCTCTGCTATACTGGACCCATGAGCGATCTGGAACAGAAGCTGGAGCGCGCCTGGGCCGTGCGCCGCACCAATTTTGACGACGAGATCACCTGGTCATACCCGCTGGATACGGCCGTCCTCAGTCTGACGGGGGAGCAGTGCGCTTTGGACTGTGCCCATTGCGGCGGTCATTATTTGGGCGGTATGCGACCAATCTGGGCCGCAGAACCTGATGGTTCTACGAGTTGCCTTATCTCGGGGGGCTGCGATCCCACTGGGCGTGTGCCGATCTGGGCGCACCGGGAACATGTCCGCGCCTGGCGCGAAGGCCGGACCATGAATTGGCACGTCGGCTTTGTCACCGAACCCGAGATGGAAGCGATCGCTCCGCTGGTGGATGTGGTCTCCTTCGACTTTGTCGGCGATGATGAGACCATCCGCGAGGTCTATGGCCTGGATCGCACGGTCGAGGATTATGTGAAAACGTACCGCTTGTTGCGACGCTATGCGCGTACGTTGCCCCACGTCACGATCGGTCTGCGGGGAGGAAGGCTGGGCCACGAATTGCCCGCCTTTGAGGCTCTCCAGGCCATGGGCGCCGACGGACTGGTCCTCCTGGTGTTTATGCCCACACCCGGCACACGCTATGCCGGCCGCCCGGCGCCTGCTCCGGAAACGGTCGCCAGCTTGATGGCCGAGGCCCGCATCCGTTTTCCTGACATCCCGGTCTACTTGGGCTGTATGCGACCCAAGGGCCGCTATCGCAATGCGTTGGACCCGTTGGCGGTGCGAGCGGGACTGAACGTCCTGGTCAGCCCATCGCGTCCTGCACGGCGCCTGGCGACCGAGTTGGGACTGTATGCTCGGGAGATCCGGGAGTGTTGTGTGCTATGAGCGCCGGTCATGCCAGGAGGTATCGCTCTCCAAACCATGAGATTTGGCTTGTCAGACTTGGCGTTTGATGATAAAATGAAAATCGATCCCAATCATCCAAAGATCAAAAGAGAGGAGGTTCAAAGAGGAACATGAAACTCGATCCAGGGTGCAAGTACAGTGAAGAGCATGAGTGGATCCGCGTTGAGGGCGACGAGGGGGTCATTGGCATCTCCGATTATGCCCAGGACCAACTGTCAGATGTCGTATACGTGGAGCTTCCCGAAGTGGGCGATGAATATGGCCAGGAAGAAGTATTCGCCACCGTCGAGTCGGTCAAGGCCGCCTCGGACATATACATGCCGGTAGGTGGTGAGATCCTGGAGATCAACGAAGAGCTGGAGGACGCGCCAGAATTGGTGAACGAAGATCCGTTCGGGGCGGCCTGGCTGGTGCGGATCTCTATCGCCGATCCCGAAGAGCTCGAGGATCTGATGGATGCGGATGGCTACAAAGCCTACGTTGAGGGCTTGGACGCCTAGCCATTCCCGCCCAAACCTGATGTCCCGATCTGTCGCACCCTGACTCCACAGGACTGGGTGGGTAGACCGGTACTGGTGCTTCAAAGGAGATGCACATGAGCTACGTTCCGCACACCGACGCGGACCGGGCAGAGATGTTGGCCGCCATTGGGGTGAAAGAGGTCCAGGACCTGTTTCATGACGTACCGGCGGCCTGTCGCTTCCCCGAGTTGAACCTGCCTGAGCCGCTTTCCGAAATGGAGATACTGGCCGAGCTCCAGGCGATGAGCGAAGAGAACCTGGATACGGGCCACTTCTCTTCGTTTCTCGGAGCCGGCGCCTACCAGCATTATGTCCCCCGGGTGGTAGATCACATCATCAGCCGTTCCGAGTTCTACACAGCATACACGCCGTACCAACCCGAAATTAGCCAGGGGACACTGCAGAGCATTTTCGAGTACCAAAGCATGATCTGCGCCCTGACAGGCATGGAGGTGGCCAATGCCTCGCACTACGATGGCGCCACCTCGACCGCCGAAGCCGTCATTATGGCGCTGAATGTGGGCCGGGGTCGCCGTCGTAGGGTGATTCTCTCCCCGGCTGTGCACCCCGAATATCGCGCCGTCGTGCGCACCTACACCCAGGGGATGGACGTCGATTTCGTCGGGGACCAAGATCTCTCCACTACCACCAGCGACCTTGTCGATCTGTTGGACAGCAACACGGCGTGCATCATCGTCCAGACCCCGAACTTTTTCGGTGAGATCGAGGAACTAGAGGGACTGGCCGAACAGGTCCATGCCGTCAAGGCGATGTTGGTTGTCGTGGTCGATCCGATCAGCCTGGGGTTACTGAAGCCGCCCGGGGCGTATGGCGCGGATATCGTCGTGGGCGAAGGGCAAGCACTGGGCAATGGCCTGAACTACGGCGGGCCATACCTGGGCGTCTTTGCTTGCCGTGAAAAAGATGTGCGCAGGATGGCCGGTCGGTTGGTGGGCCAAACGGTGGATGTTGAGGGCCGGCGCGGTTTTGTACTGACTCTCGCCACCCGCGAGCAGCATATCCGCCGCGAACGGGCTACATCCAACATCTGTACCAATCAGGCCTTGAATGCCCTGGCGACCGCCGTGCACTTGGCTGCCCTGGGCCCCACTGGCATGCGTACCTTGGCCGAACTGTGCTACCACAAAGCGCACTATGCTGCGCAACGCATCGCCGAACTCGATGGCTACCAGGTGGGCGACGCCCCCTTCTTCAAGGAATTTGTGATCCGTTGCCCGGCGCCGGTCAAAAAGATCAACACCTATCTGTTGGAGGAATGGGGCATCATCGGTGGCTACGATCTGGGAAAAGACTATCCGCATTTGGAGCGGCACATGTTGGTCTGTGTCACAGAGGTGATCAGCCGCCAAGAGATAGATGCCCTCGTCGAAGGTCTGGCTGAGGCCGGAAAGGAGACGGCCCGATGAAAGCCGATTTTGGCGTACGCTGCGCGGGTGCAGAACCCATCATCTATGAATTGAGCAAAGCCGGCCGTATGGCGACGACCCTCCCGGCGCTGGATGTTCCCCAGGCTGAGTTGCCGCCAGCCTCGATGCTCCGCGAGGAGATTGATCTTCCCGAGGTGGATGAGCTCACCCTGGTGCGTCACTACGTGCGGCTCAGCCAACTCAATTGGGCCATCGACATCGGGTTCTATCCCCTGGGGTCCTGTACGATGAAATACAACCCCAAGATCAATGAAGCGACGGCCCGGCTGCCGGGCTTTGCGTTGACCCATCCCTACCAGGATACCCACACCGTTCAGGGCAACCTGATGCTTCTCTACGGGCTGCAGGAGATGCTCAAAGAGGTCGGCGGCTTTGCCGGAGTGTCGCTGCAACCATCGGCCGGGGCCCATGGTGAGCTGACAGGGGTGCTTATCATGCGTGCCTACCACGTTGACCGGGGAGACACCCAACGAAACCGCATCATCGTCCCGGACAGCGCCCATGGTACCAATCCAGCGACGACCACAATGGCCGGGCTGGAGGTCGTGGAGGTACCGTCAGATGAGCGGGGCAATGTCGATCTGGAGGCCCTCAAGTCGGTCTGCGGTGAAACGGTCTGCGGCCTGATGCTGACCAATCCCAACACGCTGGGCCTGTTTGAAGAGCAGCTGCCCGAGATCATGGATCTAATCCACGGGTGTGGGGGGCTGATCTATGGCGATGGCGCAAATCTCAACGCCATCATGGGCGCTGCCAAGCCGGGTGAGTTGGGATTCGATGTCATGCACTTCAACCTGCACAAGACCTTCTCCACGCCGCACGGTGGTGGAGGGCCAGGGGCAGGCCCGGTGGGTGTTGTCGAAAAGTTGGTGCCATTCCTGCCGGGGCCCATCGTCGAGTTGTGTCACTGCCGCGATGCCGAGTGCGGATGCGAATGTGATTACGGTGATGTAGAAGATGATGAGGATCTCATCTGTTTCCATCTAGTCAAACCGGAGAAGAGCATCGGCCGGGTCAAGTCCTTCTATGGCAACTTTGGAGTGCTGGTGCGCGCCTATACCTACATTCGCTCGCTGGGCGGTCCCGGGCTGCGCGAAGTGAGCGAGATGGCGGTGCTGAACGCCAATTACCTCAAGAGCAGGGTTCGGGACGTCTTTCCCATTTCCCATGATCGCACACATATGCACGAGTTTGTGGCCAAGGGCATCGTGCCTGAGGCACCCGGTGTCCACGCCTTGGATATTGCCAAACGGTTGATCGACTATGGGTTCCACCCGCCGACCAACTACTTCCCTCTCATCGTGCCCGAGGCGCTCATGATCGAGCCGACCGAGACAGAAAACAAGGAAACGTTGGATGCGTTTGCAGATGCCCTGCGGGCTATCCGCGACGAGGCATTGACCGATCCAGAGATACTGCACGAGGCGCCCCATTCGGCACCCGTCCGCCGCTTGGATGAGGTGCGTGCTGCGCGCCAGCCTATCCTGCGTTGGCAGTCAGACGGCGGTTAACAAAGTGCGATCCAGCCAAGTGGCTTGCACCTGACAGACCTACATCACGGCCAACCCCGTGCCCCGCTCCAAGGCGTCTCTCGGAGCGGGGCATTGCTTGTGTCTGGCAGGATCAAAGCCTGCAACTGCCGTACCTCACCGCCCGAGCATTGTCTGTTCGCTCTGCTCGCCAGCCTGTTCTGATTTTTCGCCGTGAATAGGACCAAAGGACTATTGACCCGCCCGGGGTTTTAGCCTACAATGCAACTGTCTGTTACGTTGTGCAAGGTAAGAAACGGTCTTGCTCGCTCGACGGGAACGACAACCTAATAAAGCTCCCTGACGCCTCGTAAAGCCTGTTGCTCGGGCCGAGTGCTAGCCCTCACGTCGCCTCCCTCCAGTGGCGTGAGGGCGCTTACTATTCTCCGTGACCGCTGGTCCTGGGGTAGACACCCATCCACTTTTCGGCTATAATCAAATGTGAAGTGCCCCGGTAGGGGCCGTGTCTATCACGCGTTTGAAGTCCATAGGAGCCGGAGATGGATTGTCCTAATTGTGGTGTATACAATCCAGAGGATCGTACAGTCTGTTGGCGGTGCGATCAAGAGTTGCCCAATCCGAAAAAGCCAAAAAACCGAAGCACCGATCCCGATATGCTCAGGCGCCGCATGTGGCTGATTGTAGGAATCGTGATCATAGTCTGGGTGGTCATCACCTGGCTCTTGCCGGTCCTGCTGGGGGGCGGCGGTACACCGGTCCCCTGATCAGGGGTACACTGCGCCGCCGAGCCCGGGTTAGTGTGGGGATGGCCGTGCGAGGATCGAATGTCGCTTTTCTGCATTGACATTGGCAATACCAACGTCGTCATGGGCGTGTACCAAGGGGTGGAATTGCTGGCCCATTGGCGCATCGCTACCGATCACAACAGAATGGCTGACGAGTATGCGATGCTGATCCTCGACCTTTTTGATCGCGCCGCCCAGGATCCTGCTGCGGTTGAGG
>JASFOV010000151.1:0-9319 GCA_050116355.1 Anaerolineae bacterium | reverse complement strand
GGCACTCCAGTCGATCCGCCGTGATGTGTAGTGAGAGCCCAACGCTCGCGGGATGATGCCGGACCAAGTCCGGCACGCTTTTGCTATCGGCACGAAGGGGAAAAAGTTCCTTATGAGGCCCTTCCGCAGACACAGTAGATCAGCACAGGATAGCATTCGAGGGCGCAGAGACCAAGTGCTCAGCTAAAGGGAAACTTAAGGCGAGCTTTAGAAACAGGTAAAGACACAAGGGGCTAGCCTGTGCTATCATGAGGATAGAAGCTTACAGAACCATGAAGGGGGACAAGAATATGAGCGAACGAATTGAACCTGGCACCAACGTAGCGCCAAGTGATGAGAGAATTGGCACGTTAGTTGAGAACCTGGCCAGCCCGAATGGCGTAGAACGCCACGCGGCTCGCGAGAAACTGGAGGAGATCGGCAGGCCAACCGTACCTGCCCTAAAGAGAGCACTCAAATCCCCCAGCGAGCATGCCCGCTGGGAAGCAGCCAAAGCCCTTTGCGAGATCGCCGATCCGAGTGCCGCGCCCGTGCTGGTGGACACACTGGAAGATGAAAAGGCAGCGGTCCGTTGGCTGGCAGCTACAGCCCTCATCAATCTGGGTCGTGACGCATTAGCGCCGCTATTGCGGGGGCTAGAGGGCCACTCGGACTCGATCTGGTTCCGGGACGGTGCCCATCATGTGCTCCATAGCCTCATTCGGGATGACGTGGCCGACGAGGCCATTCCCGTCCTGGAAGCCTTGGAGAATCTGGAGCCGTGTGTCGAAGCTCCCATCGCTGCCTACCATGTTCTGCAGGACCTGAATGGCAACCAGCAGACAAGCGCATAAGTGCCTGATGGCAGGCGAAGCGAGCGCTAACCCCATTCAACTGGTCGTTGCTGTCTTCTTGATGCTCGCTTGGAAGACGGCGGGCGGGCCCTGGATCGGTGGATACTGCCGGCTCTGGGAGCACGCTGGAGGCCGGGCGCTGCCTACCATGCTGAGAAAGAAGGGATCCGACCGGGGGCAAAGCCCCCGGGGCGAGCCTGGTCCGCTCGCATCCTCGAACCGAAACTGATGAAATCACATGCACTAGACGCCTGGCACGAGTTACTGGGATAAGGAAGGAAATCATGGTGAAGACCGAAGGCTCCAAAGATTTCGTGATTGGTATATATGATAGTCTAGCCCAAGCAGAAAGGGCTGAGATGCATCTGGAAGAAGCACAGCTGCCAGTCGGGCAAATGTCCATGCTTGCCGTAGACACGGAAGCCGAAAAGGACAAGGGCAACATTACAGCCCATGAGGTGGCCGAGACCCTGACGGCGTCAGGCATTCAGCTGGGTCAAAAGCAGATTGCTAGGTACGAACAGGCACTGGATGGGGGCAAGCTCCTCCTGATCTTTCGTGGCAATGCGGAGCAAGTGGCAAAGGCTGACCACGTTCTGGGGAATACGGATGCTGACGGGCTAGCCATACTGTATAGCGCCAGAACCGGCGACAGTAGGCTGCAAAATCAAGAAAACGCGAACTGAACCAGGGATCCAGATGATTGATGAGATTGGATTGAAACGTAGAGGCTCTGAAAAAAAGACCGCGACACCCAAGCCAGGCAAAGCCGGGGCGGCAGCGCTGCCTTTGGACAAGTTGGAAGCTCAGTTGGACACAACACTAGACGGCCTCAGGCAGGCTGAAGCGGAACACCGCCTGGAGACATACGGTTACAACGATTTGGCCGAGGAAACCGTCAACCCACTGCGCAAGTTTCTCTCGTACTTCTGGGGGCCGATCCCGTGGATGATTGAGGCAGCAGCCATCCTCTCAGCAGTGGTACAACACTGGGCCGATCTAGGAATCATTCTGGCCCTGCTCGTCGTCAACGCGATCATCGGCTTCTGGGAAGAGTACCAAGCTGGGAACACAATCGATGCCCTAAAGGCCAAGCTGGCCCCGAAGGCGCGGGTCAAGCGGGACGGCCAGTGGTCCACGATCCCGGCTCGCGAGCTAGTACCAGGCGACGTTATCCGGGTGCGCATCGGAGATATTGTGCCGGCCGACGCCCGGCTGTTGGCAGGGGATCCAGTGCAGGTGGACCAGTCCGCTTTGACCGGTGAGTCTTTGCCAGTAGCGCACCAGAGCGGCGATGCCGTATACTCCGGCTCGATCCTGAAGCAGGGCGAGGCCGATGCCTTGGTATATGCCACCGGCGATGACACCTACTTTGGTCGCACCGCCCACCTGGTGGAAAAGGCGCACAAGACGAGCCATTTTCAGCGGGCCGTGCTCAAGATCGGGGACTATCTCATCGTCCTGGCCGTGGCTCTGGTGATCCTGATCTTGGGGGTGGCCCTATTCCGGGGCGACGATATGCTGACGACGCTCCAATTCGCCCTGATCCTGACTGTGGCCGCCATCCCCGTGGCCCTGCCAACGGTGCTGTCGGTGACAATGGCCGTCGGCGCCAAGCTGCTGGCCAAGAAGGAGGCCATCGTCAGCCGGCTGGCCAGCATCGAGGAGATGGCCGGCATGGATGTGCTCTGTTCGGACAAGACGGGCACGCTAACCCAGAACAAACTCACCCTGGGTGAGCCTTTTACCGTGGCGAATGTCGATGCCGATCAAGTGATTCTAAGCGCAGCCCTGGCCTCGCGAGCAGAGGACCAGGACCCCATAGACCTGGCCGTGCTCAGCGGTCTGAAGGATGGGGAGCACGTGACAGACTATACCATCACCCACTTCCAGCCCTTTGACCCGGTCAGCAAACGCACAGAGGCTTCGGTCAAGTCACCGGACGGCGAGGCCTTCAAGGTTAGCAAAGGGGCGCCCCAAGTCATTCTGTCACTCGCCTCCAACGCAGAAGACATCCGTCCCCAGGTAGAGAAGGCCGTGGAGACTTTTGCCGCGCGGGGCTTTCGCTCGCTGGGCGTGGCCCGTAGCGATGCCGGTGGGGCATGGCAGTTCCTGGGTGTGCTCCCGTTGTATGACCCACCCCGTGAGGATTCGAAGGCGACCTTGGAAACGGCTAGGCAAATGGGCATCCGCGTCAAGATGGTGACCGGCGACCAGGTGGCCATTGCCAAAGAGATTGCCCGGCAGTTGGACCTGGGCACCGGCATTCTGGACGCAGCCCTCTTCTCCGAGGCTGGGCATCGCGAAGGGGTCCAGCACGACAATGCCATCGAGGACAGCGACGGCTTTGCCCAGGTCTTTCCCGAGCACAAGTATCATATCGTCGACGTCCTTCAACAGCGGGGCCACATCGTGGGTATGACGGGCGATGGTGTGAACGATGCCCCCGCCCTCAAAAAGGCCGACGCCGGCATTGCCGTCTCAGGGGCGACGGACGCCGCTCGCAGCGCTGCCGATATCGTGCTGCTGACACCGGGGCTATCCGTGATTATCGATGCCGTCAAAGAGAGCCGCAAGATCTTCCAGCGTATGAACAGCTACAGCATCTACCGCATTGCCGAGACGGTCCGGGTGCTGTTGTTCATGACATTGTCGATCTTGGTATTCAATTTCTATCCTGTCACCGCAGTGATGATTGTTCTGCTGGCCTTGCTCAACGATGGAGCCATCCTGTCCATCGCCTACGACCGTGTCCACTACTCTGACCAACCAGAAGCCTGGGATATGTCCCGGGTGCTAGGCGTCGCCACGATCCTAGGCATTCTCGGCGTGATTGCCTCCTTTGGCATGTTCTACATCGGAGAGCGCGTGCTGCACCTCGACCGGCCTACCATCCAATCTCTAATGTATCTCAAGCTATCGGTGGCCGGGCACCTGACCATCTTTATCACTCGCACAAAAGGTCACTTCTGGTCAATGCGACCAGCGCCAATCTTGGTCGGGGCGGTGTTCGGTACCCAGGCAGTGGCTACACTGATCGCGACCTTTGGTCTATTCATGGCGCCTATCGGTTGGCAGCTGGCCCTGCTCGTATGGGGCTACGCTTTGGTCTGGTTCCTGGTGAACGACTGGGTCAAGGTGGCAGCGGAGTGGATCTTTGACCGCGACCAGCCAGGTCTTCTTTCCAAGCTAGCGGGGAAGGGGATCTGAGATTGGGAATCCAACTGGTCCTGTTGCGGCATGGCCAGAGCGAAAGCGCGGGCTACTCCGGAGCACTTGGCAGCCCAAGATCAGGCGTTGGCCCAAGCTTACGAGCTTCTGCTGGCTCTGCGGGCACAGGACGGCGAATAACCAAAGGACGAGGTGAGATACCGAGATTCAAAATGGGCTGTACCGCCCGAATAGGACTGGAGGGGAGTGCCCTGCATGACAGAGACTGAGAAAGGAACCGGTCAAGTCCTCGTTGCTCAAGACGGTTCGCCGGCCGCACTAGCAGCCGCGACTGTCGGCATTCAGATCGCGCAGAGCCAAGATCTGTCTGTTCATGGTCTGTATGTCGTGGACGAAACCTTGGCTCTGGAAACCTACGCCGACTATGGTCGTGAGCTGGAAGTCGACAGTGAGCCGGTCTCTCGGTCCGAACTGCTGGCCCGGTTCGAGGAGCAGGGTGACGCGGCTCTGCAGATGCTAGAGGTGCGTTGTCAGGCCGCGGGCGTACCGCTTTTCACCGAGCTCGTAGCCGGTGGCGTACCGGACATCGTGCTGCGCCAGTCCGAGCAAGCCCAACTGCTGGCCATCGGCCGCCGCGGTCACGGTCACGAGGGCGATTTCCAGCATCTGGGGCGGAGCTTCCGGACCATTGCTCACCGCGCACACATGCCCATGGTGATAGGTGGGGACGAGGAAAGAGCGATACGACGGGTGTTGCTAGCCTACAACACTACCAAGCACGCCCGATCGGCCCTGGCCTGGGCGTCCCAACTGCAGCGCACACTGCCGGCTGAGGTCGCGGTGGTGGCTGTACAGGAGAATGGCCTGCAAGCGACCGATGAATGGCTAGCAGAGGCACGGTCTCAACTTGCCGGTTGCCAGTGTGTGCATCGCCTGGGCCACCCGGCCCGTGAGATCATAGCGGTAGCTGAGGAAACCGAAACAGATCTAATCGTCATGGGCCGCTATCGACACATAGCCCTTCTGGAGTGGTTCGTAGGTAGCACCGTGGATCGCGTACTGCGCGGTACCCAACTTCCGATTCTAATGGCCTGAATCTGCCGTCTAGTCTTGTCCGCAGCTTGCATGGAGTCTAGGCAAGTCTTGTGCACCGAGAACCCGAATTGTTTGTCCTGGAACAAACCTGGACTTTTGCACATGGCATTGTAGTCCAGAAGCAAGTCCACTGCAAACAACGCCTCTGGCGACAGACTCTGCTCCCACCGAGATCGCCTTTTTTTCCTCCTGGCAAGCACAGCTCATCTGCCTTGACCGGACGATGCGGGCATGATACACTGGGACCATGTGGCAGCCAGCGATAGGCTGCTCGCTTCCAGAGCTCCTATCACGGGCTGACAGACAGAGGGTGTTGTGCGATGATCATCATCATGATGGGCGTATCCGGCTCGGGCAAGACAACCGTGGGACGCTGCCTGGCCTCCGATCTCGGCTGGGGATTCTTTGAGGGCGACGACTACCATCCCCAGGCCAACGTCGACAAGATGGCCGAAGGCATCCCTCTCACCGATAAGGATCGCCAACCATGGCTGGCCCGTCTCTGCGATCTAATTCAGGAGATGGCTCTCAAGGGGCAGGACGCAGTCATCACCAGCTCGGCCCTCAAGACCGACTACCGGGACTTTTTACGTAGTTGTCACGATGAGGTCCGGCTCGTCTATCTCCAGGGCGAGTTTAGTCTCATCCACCAACGGCTGGAGGCGCGGCGCGGACACTTTATGGACGCCGACCTCCTCGCCAGCCAGTTCGACGACTTGGAAGAACCGGAGGAAGCGCTTATCGTATCAATCGCCGCTGAGCCAGCGGCCATTGTCCGCGACATCAAGGGCGCTCTGGGATTGGTTCCCAGCGCCGACCGTCCAGCCATGGAGCTTCATCGGCTCGGGACGACCACCCTTTCGGTCTCACCCCTGGGCATCGGCCTGGCTGCCCTCGGCCGCCCGGGATATATTAACCTGGGTCATGCTCAAGATCTGTCCGGTGACTACCGCGTGGCCGCTATGGAGGCGCAGGCCCATGCGGTCCTGGATGCGGCCTACGACAAAGGGCTCCGCTATTTCGACGTTGCCCGAAGCTATGGCCGGGCAGAGGCATTTCTGGGTTCATGGCTCAAGGCCAGGAACCTCTCGCCAGGCTCGGTGGTCATCGGCTCCAAGTGGGGCTATACCTACACCGCTGACTGGCAGGTGGATGCCGATATCCACGAGGTGAAAGAACACTCGTTGCCGGTCCTCGAGCGACAGTGGGCTGAAAGCCGGGTCGATCTGGGGGCTCACCTGGATCTATACCAGATCCATTCGGCTACCGAGGACAGCGGTGTACTGCGGAATCAGGTGGTACTTGCTGAGCTGGCCCGCCTCAAGTCCGGGGCCAAGATAGCCATTGGCCTGACGGTCAGCGGCATGCGCCAGGGGCCGGTCATCGAACAGGCTCTGGAGATCGAGGTCGACGGCGTCCCCCTCTTTGACACGGTACAGGCCACGTGGAATCTGCTGGAACGTTCAGCAGGCCCAGCCCTGGCCCAGGCCCACGCCGCGGGTGTAGGCGTCATCGTCAAGGAGGCATTGGCCAACGGTCGCTTGACTCCCCGCAACCAGGACCCGGAGTTTCCGAACCGCATGGCCCTCCTTCAGGACGAAGCCTGTAGGCTGGGCACGAGTGTCGACGGCCTGGCACTGGCCGCTGTACTGGCCCAACCTTGGGCAGACGTGGTCCTCAGTGGAGCCGCGCGCGTTGATCACCTGCTCTCCAATGTGGCCGCATTAGATGTTGGCTGGGACGACAACGCAGCCGGACGCCTCAAAACCTTGCAAGAACCCACGGTAGAGTACTGGTCGCGGCGCGACACGCTGACTTGGAATTGAACCGTAGAATATCGACTCGACCGCCACAACACGCACCTACAGGATCAGGACCTTGGCTGCTGTCTCTGCCTCGATGCCGGCAGCCAGATGCTGCAACTCCTCGAGCGCGTAGGCGCTGCTACCGGCTGCCGGCTTGCCCAATACCAGAACATCCGCCCCATACTCGCGAATTGTCGCTTCGAGCTCTGCGCGCAGATGGCCGCGTCGCAGAAGGACATCAGACGCGACCCCTTGCGCGCTGGCGCGTTCTTGGGCCATCTGGAGCAGGAACGCGCCCATCCGTGCCATCTCATCCGCAACCACCCCAGGGCGTACAGCGCGCCTCGATCGTTTCAGAAAACAGACATCCACCACAAACAGAAACGCCAGCTCGTCACCACGTTCCTGTACCAAGGCGATGGCGGCATCCTGCGTACGTACACTGGCCTTGCCACCTCGTGTTGCACACACAACCCGGCCCATATCGCCCTTCCCTAGAATCGAATCAGCAGCCATAGGATGCCGATGGCCACCGTAATGAACATTGCAGGCAACCCGATTTTGAGGAACTTGATGTACCCCAGTTCGTAGCCGGCCTCTTTGGCCACACCGGCGGTCACCAGGTTGGCCGACGATCCAATGAGCGAGGTATTCCCTCCCATAGCCGAGCCGATCGACAGAGCGTAGAACAACACCAGCTTGGATGCGCCTGGTACAGTCCGGGTCAGGTAGCCGACGACCAGTAGCATCGCCGCTGTGAACGGCACATTGTCGATGATACCCGACAGGATCGCGGCCGACCAAGCCAGCACCAGAATGACCACGGTCAAGTTACCGCTCACCAGAGCGCCGATGGCATCTGCGATCATACTGATGAGCCCCACCTCTGTGATTGAACCCACGACGATGAACAACGAGACAAAGAACATCAACGTAGTCCAGTCAACCACGTTGAGCATCTCCTCAATATCAGCTTCAACCCACAGGAGAACAGCCACTGCGCCTACAATGGCTGTCACCGCTGGACTCAGATGGATCGCCTCCCTATCACAAACAGAAACAACATGACACCGAACACGATCCCCGCCTTGCGCAGCTCAACCGGCTGCGTAATGCGCCCGCCCTCCTCCAATCGCTCTGTAACGATTCTGCTCAAAGACCCCGCCCGATTTCTCGTCTAACTCCCTTCCGCACCTACAGAGCCCCTATGCTCAATAGCGGAAGATGCCTGCAACCAGGGCGGCCCTATCCGGCATCTGTGCCGGCTCCACAGCATAGACCCTTCCTCCATTGAGCAGGGTCTGGATCGCAGCCAAATCGGCCAGATCCTGGTCACCTGGTTCAAAGTCAGCGTGCAGCTTGACTTCATTCGTCTCCGGCTCAAATCGTCCCCACCGCTGCTGGTCAAGGGCGACAAATAGTGTCTCGATCCGACCGTGCATCGCGGCCGGAACGACCTCGATCAGATCCTCAGATGCCTGATCGGTGTCCGCCAATTGTAGGAAGCGATTCATCGCCTCCTTCTGTTCCACACGGAACCTCGGCCGCACCAGCGACCAGACGCGCTGGTGCAACTCCTTATTGCTTAGGTCCTCCGGATTGCCCGTTATCCCTTCTTCCACCAGGTACGGGTACTCATTTGCTTCCTCATAGATCGGCAGCAGGTAGTCGACTCCCACCAGCACCAGGGGTGCCTGCTCGCCGGCCAGCAGCGCCCGCACGCCCTCATCTACCTTCTGGAAGTAGCGCAAGATATCCGTCTTTTCGTCTTGACTGGGCGCCCCTTGCCCGTAGAACATCGCCGGTCGCCCACCACTCCCACCGGATGGGCCGCTGGCCGTGTGGAATTGAAGGCGGCGTTCCGGATCGTCAAAACGGAGCGCATCGGCCAAGCCGCTAGGCACTCCCTCCAGATCCACCTCGCTCACACTGTAGCGCGTACCATGCAATAACCGCACCGCATCCTTGCTGATAGCCAACACGTAGAACTGCCCGTCGCCGCTCAGAAACGGCAGCAGGGGCTTCACATGAAAGCGTTCCGCGACCACAACCAATTCCTCCAGATCAAACGGGAGACGGTAGTGAAAAGCTTCTCCGGCAGAGACAAAGATCGCCAGACCGTCACTCTGCTGCTGCCAGAAGAGCCCATCCCCGACCAGCTGCGACACCGGCTCGAGCCTTGCCTGTGCCTCAGACCTGCGGAGGCCCGCTGCTATCAGACGTTGTTCGGCTTCTCCGAGAAGATTCTTCAGCCGGATCGGGTCTTGCTGGGTTTCCGGCCCGGCCAGGTGTGTAGGCATAAAGATAGATACGTGCCAGCCATCGCTCTTTCTACTCAAAGTCCTCAAATCACTCCGGTCAAGTATATCCATGCACCTTTCCTTTCACCTGTTCCAGTCGAGTGTCCGTTTCTTG
>JASFOV010000150.1:0-9333 GCA_050116355.1 Anaerolineae bacterium | reverse complement strand
GGGATGACTGCGTAACACGACGAAAGTGTCCGGTGAGATGCAGACGCGGGGGCCGGTCGGCCCCCGCTTTTCTACTTGTAGCAGCTGGTGGTCTATTCTTCCGTACCGAACGCGGCCTTGAGCTTGGCCTCGTCTTCCTTTGACAGGGATGTGCGCAGGACCTTGGCATCGAATGTGGTGAGTTCATCCAGGACTTTGTCCGGCGTCCACTCGCGGATCAGGAGAAACAGAGCCGAATGACCGGGCTCGATGGTATTGCCCACTTCTTTGATAAACTTGTCATCAACGCCAACGTCGCTGAGGGCGCCGCCCAATGCGCCGGAGGCTGCGCCGATGGCCAACCCCAGCCAGGGCATCCAGAAGAGCAGGCCGATAAACATTCCCCAAAAGGCGCCACCCAGCGCCCCCGCGCCGACCAGGTTCTGAGCCTGCTTGACTTTGACCTTGCCGTTCTCTTTGCGGATGGCAATGGCTGCGTCTTCCAAGGCGAGCAGGTGTTCCTTCTGCAGGCGCCCCAAGACATCCCTCATCTCGGCAGCTCCTGTCTCGTTCTGAAACGCAAATACGACCAGTTCGCTCATGATCCTCTCCTTGGGTAGTGCAGGGTATTGATGCGCCGGTATTCTATGCCTCTGCCTCTGTTTCTGCATCTGCTTCCTCGTCCGGGGTGGCGAGGAGCGCGGCTGTCACTTCGCCATCCTCGGTGAGGACCGTTTCGGCGTAGGCCAGGCCTTCTTTTGACGCACTGGCTATCTCGTAGGTGATGTACTCATCGGTGGCCACGATGCGCTGTCCGGCGAGGCCCTCTTTGGTTGCAACGGCTTCGCCGGCGACGACGCCTTCCTCGCTGATTCCGATCCTGCTTACTTCCATGTCTTCTTCGCCTACGGAGGTGCGGCTGACCTCTAGGCTCTCCTCGTCTCCGATGGCGCTAAAGGCGACTTCGCGGCCCGCTTGGAGTTGGCCGGCAATGTCGGCCGCGATGGTGGCGGTGACGACATCCGCGCCGGCTTCTGCCATTTCTTTCTCGAGTTCGTCTACCCACTTGTGCTCGATGACGGCCACAATGGCTGAGCTGCCCGGTGTGAGCGATTCCCCAATTGTGTTCAGGCGGTCGTTGGAAAAGCCCGAATCACGCAGCTTGGCCGCCAAACCGCCGATGGCAGCTCCAGCGGCTCCGGTGAGCAAGGCACCCGGCCCCAATAGGGCGCCAGCCACAGCGCCGATGGCGCCACCAACGGCAGCGCCCTTGCCACCGCCCCAATCTCGAAGTTCCTTGATGTGGACCTTGTCTTTTTTGTCGCGACGGATGACCGCAGCGTTCTGGATGCCGATGAGGCCCGCCCATTTGGCCAGTCTGAGTTCCCTCAGAACCTCGTTGGCGGTCCCTTCGTCTTGAAATGCAGCAACTACAACTTGGACTGGAATCTCTGACATTGGTCTACTCCTGTACGGTATGGTTAGATTCTTTCGTTGTGGGTGGATCTGTACTTCCCATGCAGCCATTATAGCAGAAACAGCGGTCGAGCGCATCAGACATTCGTTCAGTCTTTGACCTGTACAAACGTACAGGTGCCACACGCCTCGCTGGATGATGGATGGCTGCTGTATGGGGGAGGGACTGGCGCCAGGACCGATTATACTGGGCAGAAACCGCCCAGTTGAGCGGGGAGGAAGCTCCGGTCTGTCCGGTGAAAGGTCTCCAGTTGGGGACAGGCGGGCTTTGACATGGGGCAGGGGAACCGGCTGGTGCGGGCGGGGCGGCTTGTCGCCGGGCTAGAGTTCCAGAACTACCGGCAGGATCATGGGCCGGCGCTTGGTCTGCTCGTACAGGAATTGGGCTAGGTTTTCCTTGATCTTGGCATTCAGACTGGCACGCGGGCCGCCATGCTCCAGCGCAGCCAGCACGCACTGGGAGGCGTCATCGATCAAGTCTCCCGACTCGCGAATGTAGACAAAGCCGCGGGTGATGATATCGGGGCCTTCCAATACCTGGCCGCTGTCGGCGTCAATGGCGACGACAACGACTACAAACCCGTCCCGCGAAAGCAGGTGCCGGTCGCGGAGGACGATGCTGCCAATATCACCGATGCCTAGGCCGTCGACCATGATATGGCCTTCTGTGACCTGGCCGTTGATCCGCCCCCAGTCCGGGCCAAACTCGAGTACGGTACCGCTCTCCACGACAAAGATATTCTCTGGCGGCACGCCGACCTGTTCGGCCATGTGAGCATGATGCACCAGATGACGGTACTCGCCGTGGATCGGTACAAAGAAACGGGGCTGGGTGAGGTTGAGCATGAGTTTGTGCTCCTCGCGGCTGCCATGTCCCGAGACGTGCACCTGCATCCGCTCGTGGTGGTAGACCTGCGCACCGGCGCGGAATAGATTGTTGATGGTACGGTTGACCAACTCTTCGTTGCCGGGGATCGGCGTGGCCGAGACGATCACGGTGTCCCCCGACCGAATATTCACCTGCCGGTGTTCGCCCAGGGCCATGCGCACCAGTGCCGACGTTGGCTCGCCCTGACTGCCTGTGCAGGCGATGGCGACTTGATGCGGCGGCAGGGCATTCATTTGCGAGGGCGTCAAGAATTCTTGGGGCGAGAGGTCCAGATAGCCCAACTCGTACGCCCGTTTGGCGTAGTTGAGCATCGAGCGGCCGACAATGCCTACCTGCCGGTTGTGCTTCCTGGCGGTATCTACGACCTGTTGTACGCGGGAGATATTGGAGGCGAAGGTGGCGACGATGATACGGCCCGCCGCCGTGGCAAAGACCCGGTCGAAGGTTTCGCCGACCGCTTGCTCCGAAGGGGTTTGCCCATTCGTCTCTGAATTGGTCGAGTCGGATAGGAGTACGTGGACGCCGCGGCCGCCGAGCTCGGCCAATTTGGCAAAGTTGGTCAACCGGCCATCCACGGGCGTCTGGTCGAATTTAAAGTCTCCGGAGTGAATGACGAGACCGACGGGTGTGGTGATTCCCAGGCCGACGCCGTCGGGAATGGAATGACACACGCGAAAGAACTCGATCTTGAAAGGGTCGAGCTCTAACACATCCTCGGCCGAGATGGTGTGCAGTTCGGCGCTATGGAGCAAGTGATGCTCTTTGAGCTTGACCTCGATCAAGCCCCGCGTGAGTTGGGTGGCATAGAGGGGGGCGTGCACTTCCCGGAGCAGGTAGGGCAGGCCGCCGACGTGATCTTCGTGACCATGGGTGACGATGATGGCCCGTACCTGGTCCTTTCGCTCAAAGACATACTGCATATCGGGAATAACGATGTCGATGCCCAGCATGTCGCTTTCGGGGAACATGAGCCCGCAATCCACGATCAGCAACTGCCGGTCGTACTCCAGAACGAGCATGTTCTTGCCAATTTGGCCCACCCCCCCAAGCGGGATGAGGCGTAGAATGTCGTCGGAGACGGGAGATTCCATGGCGTGAGTTCCTTGGCGGAGGGGATCGCGACCTAGGTGATCAGCCGCCATGCGGGATCAGCTCCACGATCCGGTGTCGAACAAACTCAGCTGCTCGGCCTGGGGAGCGCCGGTCTCGTCTTCCTCTTCGATATCCTCAAGCTTGACCAGTAGCTCGGGGATTTTGAGGATGTCTTCTTCGACCAAAGGGCGCCAGCGCGGCTGGTGGAGCGCCGCAGCCGGATGGAACATGGGATAATAGAGCACACTGCCGATGCGCTTGGCCTGTCCGTGTATGCGCGAGATCGACGCGCCAGGGAAGTAGCGCTGCATGGAAAAGCGTCCCAGGGTCACGATCAAACGCGGGTGGATCAGTTCAATCTGCCGGTCCAGATACGGCTGGCAGGCCTCGATTTCTTCGGCTTGCGGATCACGGTTGCCCGGTGGTCGGCATTTGACGACGTTGGTGATGTAGACATCGTCGCGACTTAGATCGATCTTGGTCAGTAGCTCCTCCAGGAACTTGCCAGCGGCCCCAACAAAAGGCCGGCCCTGGCGGTCCTCGTGAAAGCCTGGGCCCTCGCCGATGAACATGATGTCGGCGTTTTCGGGTCCTTCGCCAGGGACGGCATGGGTCCGTCCCTGGCTCAGGATGCACTTCTGACAGTTTTTGATTTCTGCAGAGAGCTCAGTCAGTTCAGACAATCTGGGTTCCCTCCTTCTTTGAGGTTAGGTTTGCCAACTGGGTGGCAGGTTGCGATGTACCTCGATCCCGTCGAATCTCTGGCTCTGGCGGGCGCCTACGCGCTGGGCCCAGGCGGCCATGCGGGTGATGCCCTCTTGGAGATCCACGGCCGCCCGCGCACCGAAAATCTGTTGGGCTTTGGCATGATCCGAGTAGGCGTGGAGAACTTCGTTGCGCGCATCGAGATATTGAATCTGTGGTTCCTGGCCAAAGGCACGAGCGACTACTTCGGCCAGGTATTGGACCGAATAGGGTTGGTCGGCGCCGATGTTGATGACCTGCCCGTAGGCCTGGGGCACATTGACGCTGTTGGCGATGTGGGGCGCCACGTCGTCGATGTAGCTGAAGGCGCGGGTCTGGGTGCCATCGCCAAAGATGGTCATCGGTTGGCCCTGCATGACCTGGTTCATAAAAATGCCAATAACATTGCGATAGCGGTCGCCAATATTCTGATTCTCGCCATACACATTGTGCGGCCGGAAGATAACGAAATCCAGGTCAAACATCTCGTGAGCAGCCCGCAGGTCGAGTTCGACCGCGTACTTGGCGATGCCGTAGGGGTCCTCCGGCTGAGGCGTGAGATCTTCGTGCATTGGCAGTTGGTTGGTACCGTAGACGGCGATGGAGGAAGTAAAGACAAAGCATTGGGTCCCGTGCCGGACGGCCTCGTTGATCAGATTGACGCTGCCAATGACATTGTTGGTATAGTTGAAGCGACGGATAAAGTGGGACAGACCCTCCGCCGCGTACGCTGCCAGGTGGTACACGTACTCGAATTGATACTGGGCAAACAATTGCGCCAGCAGATCGTGGTCAGTGATGCTGCCCTTGACGAATGTGGCTCCGGCTGGAACCTGATCGCGAAATCCCCCGCTCAGATCGTCCAGAGCGACGACGTTGTGACCCAATCCCACGCAATGCCGGACAACGTGGGAGCCAATGAACCCAGCACCACCCGTTACTAGTGAATTCACGTTCTTCTACCTTTAGCTGGTCTTCTGCGCTGTCGGCAGGACCGCGTCAGTCGAGGTTACTCTGCTCCGATTGTACCCGATCTGTAGGATTTTGTCTAACCAACCCGTTTGCGGTGAGGTGCTGGCGGGCGTGGGTTCCTCCGGCCAGCAAGCTGGCATACAGTTGGGTGCGACAGTGGTCCAGGTTGGCCACAAACCCTGGGGAATCAAAGGGCGGTGTGATCATGATGAAGGCGTCTTCGTTGTTGTCGGCGTAGTAGCGCCGCTGCAGCGAGACGATAGAAAAGCCATAGCGGGTGTACAAGCTCTGCGCGGTCGTATTGGAAACCCGCACTTCGAGCGTGGCCCGCTGGGCATCCTGTTCAGCGGCTCGTTCGAGCATGGTCAGCAACAGCAACTCGCCCAAGCCCCGGCGGCGCCACTCCGGGTGTACGGCGATGGTGGCAATGTGCGCTTCGTCCACCAGGAGCCAGAAGCCGCCATAACCGAGCACAGGGCCCGGTTGGGTCCGCTTCAGGGAGCGCAGCCCGCGGCCCACGCAGCCGCCGGGGTGGGGTGCGGGTCTGACCACCAACATCGTGCTGTGCTCGTTCTTTTGGATCTCGTAGCGATAGGCTCGCGCTGACCACGGAGATGAGAAGGCAGTTCGCTCGATCTCGATGACCTGATCGAGGTCCGACAGGCGCATGGGCTGTACGACAAAGGGCAACCGGTCTGGCATCTAGGAAGGCTGCTGCAAATAGATGGGAGATAAACTGGCTACGTCGTCCGAGTCGCCCCGCGAGAGTCGCTCCCACCCCAGCTCGGCGAGAAAGGCGGCGCGGCGCGGGCTGCTGGCCGGCGACGCTACACTGGCCACGATGCCCAGCTTGTCCCGGATCAACTGCGTGTCGCTCGCGGACAGTTCGCCGCAGAAAAAGACCGGTTCTTCGACAGTCTCGCACAGTTCCTCCAGCGTCGTAAGCTGGTACTCCCCCTGGCGCCGCCAGCGCCCCCGGCGCCTGGCGTAGTAGCCACTGCAGATCCGGCCGCGACCCGCCTGCAAGATGGCCAGGATGGGCAGACGTTGTGTCATTTGCGGCCGGGCTATGACCTCCAGGGTGGGGATGCCGACCAGAGGCAAATCGCAGGCGAGCGCTAGGCCCTTGGCCACTCCCAGGCCTATGCGCAAGCCGGTGAAGGAACCAGGCCCGAGGCTGATCACCAGGCCGGTGAGATCAGCGGCGGCCACCTGCTGGTGTTCCATGAGGCGGACCACACGCGGCATGAGTTCAACCGTGTGCCGGTTGGCGGAGCGCCACAGTTCCTCGCCCAGGATCAAGCCCTGGTGGGGATCGTAGAGGGCCAATCCCGCTACGCGCGTCGCAGTATCTATGGCTAGCAGCATGATTTAATGCCCTCTCTCATACGCCAAACGCCTCGTGGCGGAATGCACGGACGACCTCGTCGTACCGGGGGCCCTGGGCTTGAATGACAACACCACGCTTGCTTTCCTCCAGGTGGCGGAGTGTGATCCACAGCCGGTCGCTGGGCAGTACTGGCACAATGCGGTCCGCCCACTCGATGACACAGATGCCCTCGCCCATCAGGTACTCGTCGAGCCCCAGATGCAGGGCTTCCTCAACCGGCGCCGACAGGCGATACAGGTCGATATGGTAGAGCGGGGGGGCGGAGGACTGCAGGAAATACTCGGCGATGAGGGTAAAGGTCGGGCTGGTCACTTGTTGGCCGATACCCATGCCCCGGGCGATGCCTTGGGTCAAGCAGGTTTTGCCACTGCCCAGTTCGCCCTCCAGGCATACGATGTCGCCGGCCTGCAGTAGGGCGCCCAATCGTGCCCCGAGTCGAAGCGTTTGCTCCGGGCTGTGGCTTATAAAGTCCAGGGTGTGCTCGTCCAAAATCGGCATGTTGGTTGGTACCTTCCGGCTGCTATTATACACTGATTGCGACCAAACGACAAGCATTTGACCGGAACTGGAACTGTGTGGTAAGATGGTCGCTACCTTTTATGGTAAGGAATGTGCATGCGTATCCTGGTGATCTCCGATATCCATAGCAATCTGGAGGCCTTTGAAGCGGTGCTGGCCGACGCCGGCAGTGTGGATCAGGTTTGGTGCCTGGGGGATGTGGTGGGCTATGGTCCGGATCCCAACGCATGTGTTGATCTCTTGCGCTCGGTGCCACACCAGGCGATTGCGGGCAATCACGATTGGGCAACCTTGGGCAAGTTGGATTTGAACGATTTCAACCCCGATGCGCGAGCCGCCAACTTGTGGAATCGCAAACAGCTCCGGCCCGACAATCTTGACTATCTGCGGGCTCTGCCCGAGCAGCGGGTCGAAGGTTCCTTCACGCTGGCACACGGGAGCCCGCGCCATCCGATCTGGGAGTACGTGATTTACGAATCGACGGCCGAAGCTGCGTTTGCGTACTTTGAAACGCCCATCTGTCTGGTGGGCCATACGCATACACCGGCCATCTTTCGCCAGGCCGAGTCCAGCGAGGGAAGAAGTTGTGAAGCCTTGGTTCCCTCCTGGTATGTGACGACCCAACTACGGCCGGGACGCTGGATTGTCAACCCGGGGAGCGTCGGCCAACCTCGCGATGGAGACCCGGGCGCCAGTTATGCCATAGTGGACAGCGAAGCCCTGGCGGTGGAGCATCGACGTGTATCGTACCCGGTGGAGAAAACGCAGGCCAAGATGATGGAACATGGTCTGCCCATGCGTTTGGCGGTGCGGCTAGGGTACGGCTGGTGAGCGAAGCGCCCCCTCTGGATCAAGATAGAGCCATCACGTTGGGGCATCCCAGCTATGTCTGGGGCTTTGGACAAGAACGGCGGCTCGATCTGATCCGCCGCTACGCCCCCCTGGAGCAGCGGCGGATCCTCGATGTGGGCTGTGGACTGGGGATGTATGTGCGCGCCTTCCGCCGGTTCAGCTCCGACGTGTACGGCGTCGACATTGATGAGGAAAGGGTGGTCGAGGCCAGCCGGGAGTTGCCCAACCTCAGTGTCGCCTCGGCCGAGGCGCTACCGTTCCCCGATGGTACGTTCGATGTGGTCCTATCTCATGAGGTGGTCGAGCATGTCAAGGACGATCGACGGGCTTTGGCCGACGCTGTGCGGGTGTTGCGCAGGCCGCAAGCCAGCGCCAATCGGCCAGGTGGGCGTTTGGTGATCTTTGCACCGAATCGCCTGTACCCCTTTGAGACGCATGGGGCCTATTGGCGGGGCGAGTATCACTTTGGCAATATCCCCCTGGTCAACTATCTGCCCAATCGCTGGCGGGATCGCTTCTGCCCGCACGTGAAAGCCTATACCCGGCACGGGGTACGGCGGTTGGTGGATGGCTTGCCGGTGCGAGTCGTGGTTCATACCCAGATCTTTCCCGGCTATGACAAAGTTGTGCGCCGTCGTCCAACGCTGGGCCCGCTGCTGCGCCGGGCTACTTATCTCCTGGAGCGGACGCCATTTCGTATTGTGGGCCTGTCGCACCTGCTCGTGGTGGAAAGAACGGGCTGAACTCCACCCCCACCGCGCCACGGTTGGTGGGGGGTTTGCCTCTTGGCGGGGTCTGTGCTATAATCGCCTTTTGCCAGGAGGGGTAGCATAGTCCGGCCGAATGCGCGCGTCTCGAAAACGCGTGAGCAGCAATGCTCCGTGGGTTCGAATCCCACCCCCTCCGCCTGTGTCGCCTGCCTGGGCACTGCGAAATGGCGGGTGCGATTTGACATTTCATCGAAATGTCAGTATACTTAGCCGCCACTGGACCCTGGCAAGTTCTGCTGGCACCAGGGGGCGGCTTGGGGCTGGGTTCGCAAGCCACCCTAGCTCAGCAGGCAGAGCAAGCGCCTTGTAAGCGCTGGGTCGTCGGTTCGAATCCGACGGGTGGCTCTAACAGATAGGCTCTATGCCCACGTAGCTCAGACGGCAGAGCACTCCCTTGGTAAGGGCGAGGTCATGGGTTCAAGTCCCATCGTGGGCTCTGGGACACTAGCGATCTGATTCAACAGCAGTAGGAGGTCTAGCATGGGAAAAGAGAAGTTTGAACGAACAAAGCCACACGTAAACGTCGGGACGATTGGTCACATTGACCATGGGAAGACGACGCTGACGGCAGCGATCACCAAGGTGCTGTCGATGAAGGGCTATGCCGATTTTCGGGCTTTTGACTCGATCGACAACGCGCCGGAGGAGAA
>JASFOV010000149.1:0-9354 GCA_050116355.1 Anaerolineae bacterium | reverse complement strand
CGGCCCGGCGATGATCAAGGGGTCCAACTGGGCCCGCGCCGCATAGATCCCGGCGGCATAGCCAGCTGGCCCGGTCCCAATGATGATCAGCTTTTCCATAATGCCATCCTCTGTTTGTGCGGATTGTACTCTCGGGGGGTATTGTACCGTGAAATAGCGGCTTTGACAAAAATTGATGGGCCGTATGCGCGCGGCAGGTGGAAAGCCTGTAGTGCATCGAACGGCTGCTTTACAAAAGAGTTGGTTTCATGTATAATTAACCTAGGAAAAGATAGAATAGGGTTTTGGACAAATGAATTGATGTGTAAACATCAGTAAGGCCAAGATCTGCCCACGACAACTTCTTTCCGGTTGCCAATCCATATCTGGAGGCTGGACACCATGGCGTACCATTTATTAGGAGCCCACGTCAATATGACTGTATCGGGACTCCCCGAGGCGATTGCGAAGTGGAAGCCGCCCCTGGTCGTACTCCTCGATCACAGCGATGTGTGGCATAGGGTCAAGGGTGAGTCGCCGCATACTCTGTTCGTCGGACGCCATATCCAAGGTCAGGAAGGTGACTTTCAGGATCCAGGGCTAAACCCTATCGCCTATGCGCGCGAGCACTGCGCCAAAGCCTTGCCCTGGGCTGAGCGCATGGGTCCGACCTATGATTACTGGCAGGGTGTTAACGAGCCGGTCATCGGTTCCAAAGAGGCGATGAAGCGCTATACCGACTTTGAAATCGAACGAACGCGGATCATGGCCGAGCATGGCTTCCGGGTGGTCGTCGGCAGTTTCTCTGTAGGCAATCCACACTTGCCCCTCTGGCGTGAGTTTCTGCCCGCGTTGGAGGCCGCGCGCCGGTGTGGGGGAGCCTTGGCCCTGCATGAGTATGCGTGGCCTACCTTAGATCATGAGTGGCCTTGGTACTTGCTTCGCCACCGCAAGGTGTATGATGGCGAACCGGAGCACGATTGGGAGGGCCTGCCCCCTCACTTGAAGAAACTGCCGTTGCTAATCACAGAAGCCGGCCTGGACGGTCTTCTCGAACGTGGGCATCGACCCCGAGGCTGGCGAATCCCGTATGGCAATCATCCCGAGGAATATCTCCGCCAGCTGGCCTGGTACGATGCCCAGCTTGCCCAAGATGACTATGTCGCCGGTGCGGCTCTCTACTGTTTGGCCAGCCCGGACGTCATGTGGCATTCCTACGATCATTGGCCCGAGCTTGCCCAGCGGCTGGCGGCGCGGGCCGAGCCCATCTATCGCCTGCACCAGCCGTCTGCGCCCAAGCCGCCGGTCGAGAAAAAGCCGGTTGTCGAGCCCGCGCCACGGCCTCCGGTACCCGGCTGGAAGATGAGCACTGTCTACCGTCCAGGGGCTGCGATCCTCGTTGGCTCAATGCCCCGGCCAGGGATCCAGGTCACGGTCGCCGATCCATGGGGCAACACCAGCCAGGTGGTTAGTGGTTCCAAGGCAGAGTATGGACCTGGCGGCTTCGAAGTATTGGCGCCTCATCAAGGGGTGTACCAAGTGTCATTTCTCAGTGAGGAGTTTGCGGTGCAGACTCGCAGCGGGGTCACCCACGTAGTCTTTCAGGAGGTGCATCCGTCAGCGCCAGCGAGCGTCCTGTCTGTTTTACCCAAAGCTGTAGCGTCCAAAGCGACGCTGGCGCTAGAGCAGGCGGACCGGATCCTCTATGCTCTGCGGCTCCAGGCATATGGCAGTATTGGATCGGCTTCCATGGACCAGGATGGTACCGTTTTCCTGACTCTGAGGGTGGCTGGAGCGGGGGGGCGGTTGCTTGACTCTCGCCTCGAGTGTCCCCCCGGACACGCACACTATACTGAATTGCTTTCCCATCTAGGAGGCCTCCGGCCTGACGAGGACAAGCCGGTGCCTCCCTGGCCGCATGGGCCGAGCAACACTCTATAATCATCAGAATCTCCGTATCCTCGTGTTGTGGGAGATCCGTCGCTATCCTTGACGCTCCCTGACAACGATGCTATAATCCCCACCATATAGACAAGGTTTGTCCGAGGAACATTCCGCTGGTTCCACCGGACCAGCCACTGGGAGGAGGAATGGCGCCGTCCCATATCCCCCTGGGCGATTTGCAGCGCGAGTATGAGAGTCTGCGATCCGAGATCGATCAGGCCATCGAACGGGTGTTGCGCCGGGGATGGTTCATACTTGGCGAGGAAGTCGCGGCATTTGAACAAGAATGGGCTGCCTATTGCGGGGTTGCCCACGCAGTGGGTGTGGGCAACGGCACGGACGCCATTCACCTCGCGCTGCAGGCGGCGGGTGTCGGCCCGGGCGACGAGGTCATTGTACCGGCGCTGACAGCAGGCTTTACTGCATTGGCGATCTCGCTAACGGGTGCTACGCCCGTGTTGGTCGATGTGGAACCGGAGTGTCTCACCCTGGATCCGGAGGCGTTCGAGGCGGCGATCACGCCTCAGACGGCGGCAGTTGTGCCTGTGCACCTTTATGGCTGTCCGGCCGATATGGAGGCTATCGTCGAGACGGCCCGGCGACACGGCCTGTTGGTGCTGGAGGATGCCTCGCAGGCCCATGGGGCTTGCTACAACGATACTCGGGTGGGAGGACTGGGAGATGTCGCCGCGTTCAGTTTCTATCCAACCAAGAACCTGGGAGCCTACGGCGATGCGGGCGCAGTGGTAACGGACGATCCAGTCCTGGCCGACAAGGTGCGTGCACTACGCAATGGAGGCCAGAGACAGAGGCACGTGCACGAACTATTGGGTACCAATAGCCGCCTGGATGAGGTACAGGCAGCCATTCTGCGGGTCAAGCTGCCTCGTCTCGATGGATGGAACGAGCGGCGGCGGGCGCTTGCTGCACGGTATCATGCCGGCCTGCGCGGTATAGAGGGCTTGACATTGCCGGTGGCACCCGGACACATGGAGCACGTCTACTACCTGTACATAGTGCGCACCAGTCTACGGGCGACACTGCGCGAATATTTGGCGGGGGCCGGTGTCCAAACGGCTATTCACTACCCACAAGCCATCCATCAGCAGCGGGCGTTTGCGAACCTAGGATATCGGAGTGGGGCCTTCCCGGAGGCGGAGCGCGCCACGACGCAGGTACTCTCCCTGCCCCTCTTCCCCCAACTGAGCGATCACGAACTGGCCAAGATCACGCGCCTCGTTCGGTTCTTCTTTGCCATGCGATAGTCCGAGTGATGACCAAGGTGTCTGTGCGACGCTTCTACGTGGCGGTCTTGATCGTCCTACTGGCTTTTGCTTTGCGGCTCCATGCCATTGACCGCCAGGACATCTGGGGGGATGAGGCGTTTAGCATCTGGCTCAGCAGCCAGCCTCTTCCGGAGGTTGTCGCCGGCGGGGCCGACACACATCCGCCTCTCTATCCTTTTTTGCTGTATGCCTGGCTGCGCGCGGCGGGCTCGTCCCCCCTGGCGGTGCGTTTCCTCTCAGCCCTGATCGGTACCCTCACTGTGCCACTGGTCTTTGTCTTGGGCCGGCGTGCTTTTGGACAAGCGACGGGTTTGTTGGCTTCTTTGCTCACTGCTGTGTCTCCAGTCCTCGTGTACTATTCCCAAGAGACCCGCATGTACGGGTTAGTGGCTGTGTTGGGGGTGGCTTCGGTATACGGAGCAGCATCCATCCTTCAGGGGGAACGGCGTACCACAGGCTGGCTCGCCTACTTTTTCGCGACACTGGCCGCTGCCTACACGCACTATTATGCCTTCTTTGTGATTCTCGCCGAGAATCTTGTCGTGGTCCCGGCGCTCTTGGTGCGCCGCCGGCGGTCCGATCTCGCCCGCTGGCTGCTCAGCCAAGCCGGCATCCTGGTCGCCTACATCCCTTGGATCTTTGTCCAGGTAGGCTTCCTGAGTGGCAAAGCCAGCACGCGGTTCGACGAATGGAACTTGTCGACTGCATGGCGCATCGCTGCTGAGACGGTTGCCTCCTTTGGGGCGGGGTTGGCCGTTGCCCCTGCTGTGGCTCAGGGAATCGCGGTCCTGTTCGCTATCGTTGTGGCGGTTGGCGTTGTGGCACTGGTACGGCGGCGCGACCCCGAACCGTGGCTGGTCGTCGCCTACTTGTTCTTGCCTGTGGGCCTGGCTTGGCTGGTGAACCCGGTCATGCCCTTTTTCTATGCCCGTTATCTTTTGCTTCTGGCGCCGGCCTTTTACCTGCTTGCTGCCCACGGAGTGCTGATCGGTTGGCGGCTTTGGCGACCCCTGGGCGTTGCCGGGGCCGTGCTCTTGGTCTTGGCCAGCCTGTGGGGCCTGCGCGGCTACTATACTGACGAGGCCTATGTCAAAGGCCGCTATGGACAGATGATGAGCCATATCCAGTCGCACGCTCAGCCTGGTGATGCTATCTTGTTGGCCAACCAACTCCAGCGCCCGCTGTACGACTATTATGCGCCGGACGAATTGGCGGCCTATTTCCTGCCCAGCTACGAGTATCCGCTGGAAGATCCCCGCACCGCCCGGGACCTGGAAGCCATCGCCGCACGCCATCCGCGTCTTTGGCTGGTGCGCTTCGGAAATCCAGCCGAGTATGATCCGGATGGGTATCTGACCCGCTGGTTGGCTACCCACGGCAGCAAGGCCTATTTCGGTGGGTGGGTGGATGCCGACCTTTCGCTCTATGTGATGCGTCCAGCCACAGCCGACGGCGATATCCAGCGACCGCTTGCCGTCGAACTCGGCGATCAGGTGCGCTTGCTGGGCTATTCCCTCAGCGCCGAACAGGTGGCGCCTGGTGAGACCTTGCTGCTCACCTTGTATTGGGAAGCGATGGAGCCGATGCAGGAGCGTTACACCGTCTTTACGCATCTGCTGGACGCGGACGAGCAGATCCAGGCCCAAATGGATAGCGAACCCCAAGGCGGCGGGCTGCCCACAGATCGATGGCAAGTGGGTCAGGTTGTCCAGGACAATTACGCTCTGACCGTGTCCCCCGATGCCGAGCCCGGCCCGCACGTTCTCGAGGTCGGTATGTATCTGTTAGAGACGTTGGACCGGCTGCCGGTGCGCGACCCGGATAGCGGCGCTATCCTGGGCGATCGCGTATTGCTGGGCACTGTCCAAGTGGAAGAATAGAAGTTGGCCGCCAGGGATGGAGGTTTGACATGAAAGATACAACGAGGGCCCGCACGCGCCGTCGTCTTGTGCCCGATGTCGGGGCGGCGGTCCTGCTTTTTCTGCTGAACCTGGGATTCTTTTGGCGCATCCTGTTCACCCCGGACGCGTGGAAACCTTCTGGCGGCGGTGACCTGGCTTCCTTTCTCTTTCCCATCTATCGCTTTGCGGCGGCTAGTCTGCATGAGGGAACCCTTCCTCTGTGGAATCCCCATCTGTACGGCGGGGCACCTTTCCTAGCCGATATGCAGACGGGCCTGTTCTATCCTCCCAATTTGCTCCTGTACCTGCTATCGCCCGAATTCTCCTACAAGGCGCTGGAGTGGATGGCGGCGCTCCATGTGTTTTTGGCTGGACTGTTCATGTATCTCTGCCTGCGCTACTTGGAGCCCCGTCGCCCGCTGCGCGTTCCGGCGGCACTGCTAGGGGCGACAGCCTACATGTTCTCCGATATGTTTGTTGTTCATTTTGGTAACCTCAACCTGATTGCTGTCTCAGCCTGGCTGCCGCTGGTACTGTTGCTGTTCTGGCGTGGTCTGCGATCTCGCAGCCTAGGATTGGTTGGGGGCGCCGGTGTGGCGCTGGGGCTGTCGACCTTGGCCGGGCACCTGCAGATCACCCTCTACCTTGGGCTGGCGCTCGCCTTGGCCACGATCGTGGACGCCTGCACCGATCGCAAGACCTGGCGTGAGCGGGCATGGTCGCTGTTGGCGCTGGGCGTCTCAGCCGTTGTAGCTGCTGGCCTGTCGGCCCTGGTCCTGCTGCCTACCTGGGAGTATACGCAGCTTAGTCCTCGTGCTGAGCTCTCCTACTGGGATGCCGCTCGCTTCTCACTGATTCCGGGATTGCTTGGTGAAATGTTGGTGCCATCACTCTTTAGCACGCGTGAGCCCCTCTTGTATTGGGGGGTGTGGGATCGCGTGGCGGTCGGGTATGTGGGCATATTCCCCTTGATCCTGGCTGCGTTGGCCGTGCTCCTTCGTCGAGGGCGGCGAGTGCGCTTGTTCCTTGTCATAGGCGTGGTGGCGTTTCTGCTGGCGCTGGGTAGCGAGTCGGTGTTTCATGGTTGGATGTACCGCCTGCTGCCAGGCTTTGGACAGATCCGGGCGCCAGCCCGCCTGGTCCTGTTGGTGGATCTAGCCTTGGCCGGTCTTGCCGCACTTGGCTTGGACCGGCTCTTGCGCCCGCTCGGCGCTCGTGAGCGGCTCGCGTTCCAGCACGCTTGGCGAGCACTGCTGTGGCTGTCGGGTGGAGCTCTGCTGGTTGGGGGTGCCTGGGCTTACCTGGCCATGTACCAAGCCCAGGATGGCGATCCGACCATGTTTTGGCGCGTATCAGCGGCGGGTAGTGGTGTCATCTTTGGCTTGCTCGTCCTGGGTGCGTCTCTGGCCTGGTTGTCAGCAAGGCGCTCGGGCCGGCTGCGCCGTAGAACGTTGGCCTGGTTGGCGCTCGCGTTGGTCTTTGTCGATCTAGCCTCGGTGGGAGCGTATACCGATCTGGGCCGTGAAGCGCCGACGGCTGGGTACGACCATCCCCAGGTTGTGCAATTTCTTCAAAACGACCCCGGCTTTTTCCGTATCGACTCGCGGACGGACGTGGCTGATCTATGGCAGCCGAATCTGGCGCTGCTGGCCGGTTTGGACGACGTAAACGGTGTGGACAATCCGCTGGTCGTGGCTGACGTCGCGCGGTATTGGGAGGGCACGGGCGGGCGTTCGACGCCGCTCTACGATCTGCTGGGCGTGCGCTACGTGTTGGGTAGCAACGATGTTTCATTGGATCGATCCAAGTTCAGCCTCGTCCTTGAAGGCGAAACGGGTGTGGATGTCTATCGCAATAATACGCCCTTGCCTCGCGCCTTCGTGGTCCATCGCGCCATCGCTGCTGTGGACCATGAGGAGGCCTGGGATCGAATCCAGGAGCCAGGGTTTGATCCAGCGAGCACTGTGGTCCTGGAGGGCGGTCGCGCGCTAGATCTGCAACCGGATCAGCCGGCCGAGGTTCGAGTTATCCGCTACGGCACGAATGGTCTCGAGATTGAGGTTGACAGTTCCGCTGAGGGATATCTATTTCTGAGCGATCCGTTCTACCCGGGTTGGCGAGCAGAGGTTGATGGCCAGACGGCGGAGATTGTCCCGGCCAACTATGCGTTCCGGGCTGTGGCGGTGACACCAGGCGTGCACCGGGTCGTCATGACCTTTCGACCTGCCACGTGGTACGCTGGGGCTGCGATAACGGGTCTGGCGGTTTTGATTCTGGTTATCTTGGGGGGAATGGCTGTGCTGCGGCACAGGCGGGCTTGATCGGCTTGATGGCTGGCTTTGCCGCCGTAGGTTGGAGGATATCCGGGTCAGGGCGCTGTCATGGGTGGGTGATGGTTGCTCATTTCTTCCAGCCAGTGGGGGAACGCCGACACAGATCGCTCAATGAATCCCTCTACGGTTTCGCGGATACGCGCCTTGGTAATGCTCCGGGCAATGCGGTTTACCATACCACCGGGCATCAGCCGCAGGCCGAGGGGGGTGGGTAACTGGGCTTGGAGCTGAAGGCTATACTCAATCTGGGTCTGTTGCCCTTTGTCCTTGAAGACAGAGCGACTGGTGAAAAACCCTTGGCTGGTCGAGGAGTGGACGCCTGCCTGGCTGTCGACGGGTGCCAAGCCGGATAGCGGGTGTACGCGCACCACCCAGCCAGTCTCCATGGTGGTTTGCACATCGGCAAAGATCTGGATGTGGTACGCTCCCAGTTCGGTGGAAGTGTACAGAAGGCGGAACCGGTCAGGCGCATAGGCTCTGACCATCGAAATGTGGGGCAAGTAGGTCAATAGGCGACCTACGTCGGCATAATAGGCGTAGGCCAATGGCAGTTCGGCGGGAAAGACAAAAGACCGGCTGGAGGAACCGGCAACTTGAATCATAGGTTCAGGAAGATTCCGAATCGGGCGTCAACTCGTTCAGCTTCGTTACCAGGGTGTCGAGTTGCTGTGCGATCTTTTGCAGATCGTTTTGCGTAGGAACCCCCCGTTCATCCAAGATCCGCTCTACGTCTTGCTGATCGGGCAGAGCTCGGCCGCGTGAGCGGGCGCCGAGCGCCAACAACTCATCTCGCAACCGGCGACCTTCTTCAGCAGCCAGCTCTCCCCGATTGATCAGAGTCTGCAAACGCTGTTCGATCTCCTCGTCCACCTGGCGGGCCAGGTTCAGGGGGGTGGCCAGTGCCTGGCGCAGGGTGCTCATCCTATCACCACCGGCTTGGACAAGGCTGGTCAGCACCGATTGGGGCAGAAACCCTCGCCGCTTCTTCTCCTGTTCAAAGATGATCTGCGTCAAAGTGAGGGCGGTCAGATCCTCTCCCGTGGCGTGATCGATAACTTGGACTTCGTTCCCCTGCCGGATCAACGCCGCGATTCCTTCCAGGGTGATGTATTGTTTCGCTTCTGTATCGTACAGTTTACGATTGGGGTAGCGCTTTATGCGCGTCATGCGTGGCTCCCTTTGGCTTGGCTTGGTCTGGCGATTATAGCTTGGCTTCACCCCGGTGTCAAGTCTGTCCTCAAAAAACCGGGGAGATAGGATGCGCGTCCCATCTCCCCGTTGGTTGGCTTTGACGGCTGTTGCGCGTCTAGCTTTCCTTCTTTAGTTCATCTACCTTCTTGGTCAGCGCTGTGATCTTGGCGCTTAGCGCATCGATGTCGCTCTTGGTCGGTACATTCATTCGACCCAGTAGCTCTTCGAGCCGCTTGTCCAGCTCATCCTGGCCCTTCTTCGCCTCTTTCTTGCGCTTTTCCATCACGTCTTCGACGATCTGTTTGCCTTCCTTCTCGGCAAGCTCGCCTCGCTCGACCAGCTTGTTGACAAACTTCTCGGCTTCCTCTTGAGTCAGTGCCACCGCACCCATGGCGGCCAGCATGACCTTGCGGGCCATTCCAGCAAATGGGCCGTCTTCCTCGGCACCCTCTTCAACAACTACTTCGACCTTTTCACCCATTGGTACACCTCCTATTGTATTGGGTCCTTCTATCTGCGAGCTACTCACGAGTTTCAGTCTGCCTGCTGAGCAGCTCTTATGACGCACTGCATTATATCTAGATTATAACACGGTGCGTCATGGATGTCAAGTCCCGAAGATGATCCGGGACTTGCTCAATCCTCCTGGCAAAAGGGAAAGAAAGAGCCCCGGACCTCCAGGGGTCCGGGGCGTCAGATCCGGGTGGGCGTTCGTACCCT
>JASFOV010000148.1:0-9378 GCA_050116355.1 Anaerolineae bacterium | reverse complement strand
CCGAGACGGCGGCAGCCAACCGTCTCCCGGAGAGAAGCACGTGGGAGCCCGCAATTGGCTCTCAAAGATTTGGGGCCGGGTCCTCGGTGTTGTCACCGCCTTCCTGAACCAGCAGCATCCGCATCATAGAAGAGGCATGCCTGAATACCATCGCTTCCTGATAATCCGGATCGGCAAACCATGCTTCGACATGATCTCTGCTAGGAAATTCCAAAATCACCAGCCTATCCGCATATGTATCGCCTTCGATTGTGGTGACAGGCTCGCCGCGTGTCAGGAACTTTCCTCCATACTTTTTTACCGTGGGAGGTGTCCGGTCCGTGTATTTGCGATAAGTGTCTGGATCGTGAATCGCCATCATTGCTATCACATACGCTGGCATGGGTGTTCGCCTCCAAGCTAGATGATTGATGCTGTCAGCAAATTTGTCGCAGTAGTCAACCGGATACGGCTTTTGACTAAACTGGCCGTAAACGCGCTAAAACTCGGAGCCTTGATGACCAATCTCGATCCGCGTTCCCGTTCCCTCCGATTCCGCCGGCTCTTGTCCGCTGTCGATGGCGGGCGTGACCCGCTCTCCTATTTCTATGCGGACTCGGCAGCGCGGGAGATGAGCTTTTGGATCTCCAAAGGCTCGCCTTTGGCCGGATCGCGCACCAGTGAAAATGCCCCCTGAGGGCACTGGGAGACGCATACGCCACAGCCCATGCAAGCCGCGACGTCTACAGCGGCTTGGCCGTTGTCTATGGAGATGGCGTCGAACTGGCACGAGTCGGCACAAGAGCCGCAGGCGGCGCACAACTCGCCGTCCACCGCGGCCACGTACCCCGACGAGGCGATCATCGGTGTGCCGTTGCGCTGGGCCTCCATCGCCCCGCAGCAGCACGAGCAGCAGTTGCAGATGGCGTAGAACCGATTGAGCATCGCGTCCTTGAAGTAGGCATGGTGCACGTGTCCGCGTTGGTGCTCGGCCTGCAGAATGTCCACCGCTTCAGCCTGGCTGATCGACCGGGCACGGCGGGGATGGTGCTCGAGGATAAAGCTGGCGAAAGGCTCACCAATGATGAGACACACGTCGAGGGGCTCGCAAGGGTTGGGGCGCACAGCACGGCACGGGCACTCCAGGACGGCGATGTGATCGGGGTTTTTCAGCACAATGTCGCGTGCCATGGGATAGGGGATCGTTTGCTCTAGATCGCCAAGGTCAATATCCTCTTGGACGGTTACCAATTGGGTGGCTGCTTCGAGCGGGACAACCTTGCCATGGTACCCGTCGGCAAAGGTCCGGGGTTCGTCGTCGGTCGCGGGCGGCGGGCGTAGTCGGCTCACCAGCCCCACCACGGGGGCAAGGATACGGGCCAGTGGGTGTTGGCGGGTGCCGATGCCGATGTACAAGTAGGGCCAGCGGGCATAGACGTAGCCGTGCAGACGGTCAAGCAGAGAGAAGCCCGGTGTGCGCTGGGCTTCATCGAGAAAGGCCTGCGTTGAAGGGCGGACGAGTCTCACTCGACGTTTCTGCTGGGTCATCCAAGTTCCTCCTATCTGTGCGTTGGGTGATGAGCCGCGGTGACAGCAGTTTGGACAAGACGCCAGGGGTCTAATGGGAAAGGGAATAACCCATGCGCCGTAGTTCCTTTTCCTTCTTGCGCCACTTCTTTCGAACCTTGACCCACAGCTCCAAGTAGACACGGGTGCCCAACAGTTCCTGGATCTCGCGGCGGGCATCGCGGCCAATACTTTTGATCATGGCGCCCTTGTGCCCAAGGATGATGCCCTTCTGCGTGGCACGCTCGACAAAGATGTTGGCGCTGATATAGGTCAGATCCTCGTTCCGCTCTTTGAACTGGTCGACGATGACGGCCACCGAATAGGGTACTTCTTGGCGGAGGTGGCGGATCACCTGCTCGCGGATCAGCTCGGCGGCCATAAAACGCAGCTGCTGGTCGGTGACTTGGTCCTCGGGGTAGTAGCGCGGTCCCAACGGCAGTCGCTCGATGGTTAGTTCCAACAACTCATCGCGGTTGTCCCCGTGCAAGGCGGAAACAATCAGCGAGTCATCAAACTCGCCCAGAGCCTGGTAGGCTTGCACGTACGGTTCCCGCTTCTCTGCTGGCAACAGATCGGCCTTGTTCAAGACCAAGATTGTGGGGATGCTGGTCTGCTGGCGCAGGATGGCCGCAATCTGCCGGTCTTCGTCGTTGGGCAGGCGGGAGACATCCACCAAGAAGAGCACGACGTCGGCGTCTGGGATGGCACGGACGGCGGTCTCGACCATGTATTCGCCCAGCTTGTGATGTGGCTCGTGGATGCCTGGGGTGTCGACAAATACAATCTGGGCATCCGCTGGATCACCGCGCTCGCGCTCCAGGGTCAGGATGCCCAGCAACCGGTTGCGCGTTGTCTGTGGTTTGGGCGAAACGATGGCGATCTTCTGGCCCAGGTAGGCGTTCATCAAGGTCGATTTCCCTACGTTCGGTCGGCCTACCACGGCGACGAATCCCGATCGATGATCGGGGGGTAGATCGTGCGGTACCAGCAGATCGGCGAATTCTTGCTCGTCCATACTATCTCACCTCATTCAGAACCGGCCTCATGTGGTGTCCAACCGAAACGGATTAAAGTCGGTGTCCACATCGTACACGTCCTCGTTTTCAGAACGCTTCAAAAAGTTGGTAATGCGATAGGTGGCCGGGGTCATGAGGGCCTCTAGCGCTACCTTGAAGATATAATTGGAGACGACGATGCTCCAGAACAGCGACCACGGCATCGTGCCGGCGAAGGCGATGGTCACGAACAAGATGGTGTCGACCCCTTCCCCCACCAGAGTGCTGCCGATGGTCCGCGTCCAAAGCCAGCGCCCCTGCGTCAACACTTTCATCTTGGCCAGTGTATAGGAGTTGCTGAACTCGCCGGCGAAGTAGGCGATCAGCGAACCCAGTACGATGCGCGGCGTCGTACCTAGAATGGCTTCATAGGCCTCTTGGTTCTCCCACCCCTCGGCGGGTGGCAGCGCGCCCACCAGCGCCAGCACACCGGCCATTAGGGCGGCGCTGCCAAAGCCGGCCCAGATGACCCGCCGGCTGCGGCGATAGCCATAAACCTCGGTCAGGATGTCACCAAAGATGTAGCTGATGGGGAACAGGAGCGTGCCGCCATCAAAGGTGAAAGGCCCCAGGGTCAGGATCTTGCTAGACGCAATGTTGCTGATCAGCAACACGGCTACAAAGAGGGCCATGATCAAGTCAAAGTACTTGTAACTCACTCGCTGGTTCTGGCTCATCTCGTCCCGGTTTCCTCGCTGGTGGGCTGTGGCCTATCGGCCCACGCGCACCACACCCACCGGCACATGGTCCTGGTCGTCGTTCGCTTCGTTGTGTATCGGCAGGCGCTCACCACTGGCGGGCCGGTACATCCCAGCGATGAGCCGGTACTCACCTGCTGGCAGATCGCCGGGCAGGAGCACGCCATAGCGGTCGACAATCACTTCATCTTTTGTCCAGGTGGAGGTTGGCCGCAGGCCACCGGCCGGTTGGCTGTCCCGCTGGGCGACCAGTTGCCCCTGCGCATCCAGGAGGTGGACGAATACCTTCAGATCGTTGGGGATAGGGCCATGCGTCCGCCAGAAGAGGGTAAGCGGCACAATGTCGCCGGGCGCGAGGGTTTCATCGGCCAGATCTATACCAGTGAGTTCGATCTGCTCTCCCAGGCGGGCGCCGCTCATCTGGGTGGGTTGCTCAACAGGGGGGCGCTCTGTGGTGCCATACAGCGCCAGGCGCAGGCTGCCGAACCACTCGTCAAGGGCGCGGTAGGCATGCTGGTTCAGCCAGGGTTCGATGAATCCCTCCGCCTCGCCGCTGGGAGCTTCGCCCCACAATATAAAGACACGGCGGTAGTCGCGTAGAATCTCGGTCAGATCGCTGCGGATGACGGCCAAATCGGGCAGCAGATACAGGTTGTCGAAGCCGAATCCAGCCTGGCTCATGGGTGCGAGTAGCTCGGGTGGGCTGAAGATCAGGGCGTCGCCTGGCTGTAGGACGCTGGTCAGATATTCGCTGGCGCGGGTGGCTTGGTCCTGCGGCACGCTCCCATCGGGCCAGTCGCGGAGATAGAAGAGGTAGACGGTGTCGCTATCGGGTAGCAAGTAGCTTGTCTCCAGTATAAAGGCGTCCTGGAACAGACGAGGTGGGTCGTCGAGAATGCGCTCGATGGTTGCTTGGACCTCAGCAGCGGGCGCTAGGTTTTCACGTTTGACCAGCAAATAATCGTAGCCAAAGAGTCGAGGCAGGGGATCACCCCCCTCATAATTGGGCGCGAGATCGGTCACTTGGACGTTCTGGTAGTCGGTTAGGGTCTCGTAAAGAAAGCTGCCGGCATTGATCTGCGGCGTGTGGGCTAGTACCCCGAGGCGTACTGAGTCGCGGCCCATCAGTCGCCGCCGGGCGTCCACTGCTGCCAGTACTTCGGGTTGGATGCTATAACCGGGATCGGTGTCTCCAGCATCGGGCAGCTCAAGGTGTACGCCGCGGGCAAACAGCCCACTCTCGCCCAAGAGGCTGGACCAAACCTGGGTGTGCTGGGCCGGTGTGTTCAGTTCCGAGTAGGAGATGACCGCAAACTGCACAACGCCCCAGATCACAGACAGGGCCAACAGGCCACGTCCCAACCGCCGCCAGGGCATCAGCAAAAATCCAGCAGCCAGGATGAGGCCCAGGGCTGGAATCACCGGCGTGAAGGCCCGCGATTCTTTGTAGATCGACAAGGTCAGAAGCGCGTAGGCGGCGGTGGGCCATAGGAACAGGATCCACCACCCAAAGTCGGCGTTCCAGAGGGTGCGCAGGACATTGCCCTGTCTGATAAGTCGAGCAACTAGGCCGAATAGGGCCAAGATCAGGAGTGCGGAAAAGACCAGGCCCAGTCCCTCATTGATCGTGTGGCGCAGGTAGTAGGTGTAGGTATAGATGCTCGTCAGATCCAGCTCGCGACCGCGGGGATCCCCTACGCCGTAGCCGTAGAGCAACATGCGGCGAATGACGTCGATGCGGGGCAGGTACCACAGCGAGGCAATGCTCGCCCCTAGGCCCAGGGCTGACAGGCAGTTTACGCCGGCATCTCTGGGGCGGCGTAACAGCAAGTAGACTGTCACAAAGATCACAGCCGCCCAGACGGCAAAGAACCACAGGCCAACGGTTAGGTCCTGGGCTGCATCTTGGTTGGGAAAGTACCACAAGGCCGCCAAGGCGATACTGCCGCCAGCCGCAATAAGCAGATCGGGCAATGAAATGCGCAAGCCGCCCCGTATGCGATCCCACAGCGACCGGAATACCCGCGAGCGCAGAATGACAAAGATGACAGGGACAGCGACAAAGACGACGTAGGTACGCTTGGTGAGCATGCCCAGACCCAGCGCAAAACCGAAAGCCAGCGAAAAACCACGCCGCTCAAAGCCATCGCTGGCTGCCAATAGGTAGAGCGTCAGGGAGACTAGGGCGGCCAGGGAGAACTCGATGTAGAACGAGCGCGACATGCCGTAGAGTAAGGGGAGCAGGGCGGCCAGGATAGCCCCCGCTGTACCCAAACGCCAACCCCGCAGATGAGCGCCAAGGCCATAGACCGAAGCGATCAGGATCAGCCAGTAGGCGATGTTGACCATGACGGCCACGTCGATAGAGGTGCCGAATGCCCAATATAGAGGGGTGGTCGAGGCAAAAAAGAGGGGAGGGCGGATGGGATCCTGGATCGTGGCTTTGAACAGACCTTGCCAGCTCAAAGGCGTCAGGGTCGAATAATAGGCGAGCGATCGCCCCAGATGCGCTGGCCGGTCCCAACCAGGGATGACGACGTTCTTTGTCAGCCAGATCCAGTTATTGGCGGCGTGGAAAGCTACCAGTGCCAGGATCAGCACCCAGGGCGCCAGACGGGCGAGCACGCGGCTGGGCCCACTAGAGTTCGACATAGGTCCCTTTCGTTGGCGGGCTAGTCTCCATTATAGACGAATGGGGGGAGTTGTCAACCTTTACCCCGGAGCGGTTTCATCGCGACTGCGCAGCCAGTCCAAGTAGCAGGGCATGATCCCGGTGTAGAACCAGTACCCCAGCCGGTGGGCGGGGTAATCCCAGGCCCCGAGGCCCTCGACCAAGTAGCCACCCAGCCCGAGCTTGAAGCGGACCACCCCCCACATCGGGTCCGACTCGTCCAAGTGGTCAGGAGCACCCCACAGGTCGTAGAGGAGGCAACCCGCGGCCTTGGCCTGGCGCATCGCCTCCCATTGCAGGAGCTGGTTGGGCATATGCTTGCGGTGGCGATTAGACGATGCACCGTACATGTACCAAGCGGTGGTGCCAAAGAGAAAGAGCAGGAGACCCGCCACGGCTTCGCCCTGGAACTCGGCGAGCAGCAGTTTGGCGGCGCCTGCGCTCAAAAAGGTCTGCCAGGCATCCAGATAGTATTCTGCCGGTCGGATGAGGAATCCGTCGCGCTCAGAAGTTTCGGCGTAAAGCTGGTAGAACAAGTCGAGATCGCCGAGACTTCCCTCGCGGATGGTGACGCCCCGCCGGGAGGCAAGACGGACGTTGTACCGGGTTTTCTGCTTCATCTGGGCCAACAGATCCTCTTCCGACGGCTCCAGATCGAGCAGTACCGTGTTTCGGAACTGGATCTGATCGTCTGAAAAGCGCCAATCCCGGGACTTGAGGATGCGCCCGATTTCCGGGGCGCATTCTGGGCGTGACGACTCGCCGTCTTCTTCCGGAGGCGGATCATCGCCTGGGTAGCAGATGTCCGGATCGATTTTGAGCAAGATCGCCCGGCGCTGGCGGGCCAGGGCTTCCAGTGCGCTGAGGATGGACAGCGCTAGGTTTTGGTCCTGCCAATTGAGGGCCGGCCCCTTGGGCACGTAGAGGATGGAGGCCGGTAGCCTGGGTAGCTTGCGCTGCAGAACCGAAGCAGCGGCAACTGGCCGGTCCTCCTGTTCAAAGAGCAGGCGGGTGGCGCGCCACCCGTGGCGCGACTTGAACTCGCCCCAAGCCCAGCTCTGTAACACGTGGGGGTTAGGCAGAGACAAGAGGGCCTGGTCCCAGGCTGTTGGGTCGTGGATCTCGATGGTGCGCATTAGCTGGCCTGCCTTTGGCCTAACCAGCCAGCGACCCAGGCGTAGAGCCGGTAGCGCAGCGGCGCGTACACCAGGTCCCAGGCACCGACTCTGCGCAGGAGGCGCCCACCAAATCCGCGCTTGAAGCGGTAAACGCCCCACAGGCCGTCGGAGCGCTGGGTAAACTCGGCCTCCAAGGTGTCTTCGTCCTCGTCGGGGACGCCCCACAGGTCGTATGTCCGGCAGCCCTGCTCCTTGGCCCACAGCATGGCTTCCCACTGGAGCAGGTAGGTCGGCATCCGGTTGCGGTGTGCATCCGACGAGGCGCCGTACATATAGATCGCCGTGTCACCAAAGGCAAAGACCACGAGTCCAGCCAGGAGCTGCCCTTCGAATTCTGCCAACAGCAGGCGGCTCCGGTTGGCAGGGACAAAGAGTTGGTGAGCGGCCTGGTAATAGGCTTGGCTGTGTATCCCGAACCCGTCGCGTTGGCTGGTCGTCTCCATGAGTTGGTAGAAAGCGGACAGGTCGTTTCCGTCACCGGCGCGAACGGTCACTCCTTTGCGCTTGGCCAGGCGCACGTTGTAGCGGGTCTTTTGCTTCATACGGCCCAATATTGCGTCCGGTTCGCCTTGCAGGCTCACCAGGATGGTGCGCTGCGGCTGGATCTGTTGGGGGCTGGGGCGCAAGCCGAGTTCACACAGTCGCCCGGTTGTCAGAGAATCGTCCTCCAGGTTGGGTTCGATCTTGAGGCAGATGGCCCGTTCCTGGCGGGCCAGAGGCTCAAGCGCTTGGAGAAGGGCTTCCAGGGCCGGGCTGTCATCGTAGTCGGCGGCGGGTCCCATGGGTACGTATGCGATTGTGCCCAAGCCTGCCGGCAGTGGCCGGAACAGAACCTGGGCGCAGGCCGGACCCCAAGCCAGACGACGGGTACGCCACCCAAACCGGGCTTTGAGCTCCCCCCAAGCCCAGCTTTGCAGCAGGTGGCCATTGGGGGTCGAGGCGATGTGTCCATCCCAGCTCTCTTGTTGGTCTGGACGATCAAACGTTTGCAAAGTAGCTGTCATATCCTTGATTATATCATGGACGGCGCTGTCTGGAAAACCTATCCTGGGCCGGTGTTGTGCCGCCAGTGCCATGCTTCTCAACCCAATTCTCGGAATGTGAAGGGTTGAACTTGCCTTTTCGTGTGACTTGTGGCATAATACCCTGCGTCCACAAGTGACCAAGGGAGGGTATGACATTGCTGTCAGACTATAACTTCATTGGGGTTTTTGTCGTCGTGGCGGTCATCTTCCCGTTTGTTGCCTTGGGTCTAGCCTGGTTGCTGAGGCCCAAGAAGCCAAACCCCGTCAAGACCGACACCTACGAGTGCGGCCTCCAGACCATCGGCGATGCCTGGGTGCAGTTTCGCGCCCAATACTATGTATACGCCCTGGTCTTTGTCGTTTTCGACATCGAGGCCGTTTTTCTTTTCCCCTGGGCAGTGGCCTACGACAAGGTCGGGCTCTGGGCGCTGGCCGAAGCCGTTCTATTCCTCGGCATCCTGATGGTAGGCTTGCTGTACGCCTGGCGGAAGGGTGCGTTACGCTGGCAATGAGCCAACGATCAAAGGCCAAATTCCCCTGTGCTTCGTGCGGTTTGGTCTTTGGGATTGGGTCGTCTCTGCTGATGGGAGAAGCGCATGGATTTCATTCTCAACTTCTGGGTTGAACTTGGCGCCTGGGCTCAGGGCGTGCTCGCCGGTTGGGGCTTGCCCGTGTGGGCCGTCAACTTGGTCTCCGACATTGTCGGGGTTCTGATCCTGGTCGTCATCGGTATCATGGCGGTCCTCATCTTTACCCCCATGGAGCGCAAGGTCATTGCGCGGATGCAGGATCGGCCCGGCCCGAACCGTGTCTGGCCGTACGGCCTGCTCCAGGCGCTGGCGGATGCGATCAAGATGCTGACCAAGGAGGACGTAACCCCTAGAAATGCGGACCGGGCCCTGCATATGCTGGCACCGTTGCTTGTCGCGGTCCCGGCCTTGTTGGTCTTTGCGGTGCTGCCCTGGGGGCCGGACGTCATTGGCAAGGATCTGAATGTTGGCATTCTGTACATCGTCGCTATTGGCGCGATCCACGTGCTGGCGGTGATCATCGCCGGCTGGGGCTCAAACAACAAGTTTGCCCTGTTGGGTGCTTTCCGCGTGGTGAACCAGTTGTTGGCCTACGAGATTCCGATGGTGCTGTGCATTTTGGCGGTGGTGATCTTTGCCAAAACGATGTCGACGCAGGGCATCGTCGAGGCGC
>JASFOV010000147.1:0-9423 GCA_050116355.1 Anaerolineae bacterium | reverse complement strand
CGGTTTGGAGGAACGGGTAGTCGTCTCATCCTTCAGCCCCCTGGCAGTTCAATGGATGCGGCGGCACCAGCCCGTGGTTCCGCGGGGCCTGTTGTACGCGCCCGATTCCCCTTGGTTCTTGCGCAGACCCTGGGCGCGCCTTCTGTTGCGTCCGGATGCCCTGCATCCATACTATACGATGGTGGATGAGGGCATGATGGCCTGGGCCCGGGCGAGGGGATATCATGTCAATGTGTGGTCGGTCGATGAAGTCGACGCCATGCGCGAACTGATCGAGTTGGGGGCGGATGGTATCATCACCAACCGGCCCGATCGCCTGGCGCAGGTGCTGGGCTTCGGGGCCAAGCCATAGTATCTGCCCCGGTCGCTTTGCGTGCTGGGCGCCGGTCTCGTAGCCAGGAGGGGGAATATGTCACAGGATGTACAAGTTGATGATCTCGTGCAACTGCGCAAACCACATCCTTGTGGCAGCTACGAATGGCGTGTGGTGCGGATAGGCGCAGATATTGGGCTCAAGTGCCAGGTGTGCGGACGGCGTATCTTGCTGGACCGGCGCACGTTCAAGAAGCGGGTAAAACGGATCATCCACCGTTCAGGAGATGGCTTGGCTTAGCCACTCTCCAAGTGAGGTGGAACCAGACCTCTATCGTTCGGGTGGGCCCCTTGGGCCGCGCGATCATGGAGGTCGTTTCTTTAGGAGGCAAAGTAGCTCAAGGCCAGCCGCACCCGTTCCTCGAGCGGGAGGGATTCGCGGGGCAAGTGGCGGATGGCCTCTTGGGCCTCGACTACGCTGTAGCCCAACCCGGTGAGGGCGGCGATGAGGTCGGCGTCGTCCGGGGACAGGGCCGGTTGCGGCTCGCCAGGCACGGTAGCGGCCGCGACTTTGTCCTTGAGGTCAAACACTAGCTTTTTTGCTGTCTTGGGGCCGATGCCTGGCACGCGGGCGAGCGTAGCCAAGTCCTCTTGGGCAATGGCCGTCTGCAGGCGTTCAGGGGGGAGGAAGGAGAGTATGGCCAGCGCTACCTTCGGCCCGATGCCGGACACGGTGAGCAGCAATTGGAAAACGGTGCGCTCCTCCTCCGTACGACAGCCGTAGAGGGTGAGCTCATTCTCCCGGACGTGCAAGTGGGTGTAGAGCGTGATCTCTTGACCCGTGCCGCCAAACTGATCCAAGACGGTCTGGGGCACGAACACCCGGAGGCCCACGCCGCCAACTTGAACGACGACAGACTGTTCGTCGGTAGCCGCTGCAATCCCCGTGACGCTGGCGATCATCTTTCTAACCCAACAATCGGACGGCGGCACGCACACGCGCACCGCGGGTGGGGTGGACCAGCCGGCGGGAACCCATGCGAGTGACCCCTTGGAGGTGTGCGGGCCGCATTGTGTGTGGCGGAAGTCACTCTGCCTCCTGTTCAGCTGGCCTGATCAATCAGGGCGGCCATCCGCGAAGAGTGGATGTGGCACACGGCGACAGCCACGGCGTCGGCGGCATCATCGGGCTGCGGTGCCTGGTCGAGGTTGAGTAGCATGCGTACCATTTCCTGTACCTGGTGTTTGTCCGCTCCCCCATAGCCGGCAATGGCCTGTTTGACCTCCGCTGGCTTGTATTCGGCGATGGGCAGGCCGGCATCGGCCAAGGCGAGCAGGGCCACACCCCGGGCGTGGCCCACCGACAACGCGGTACGCACATTGCGGCTGAAGAACAGCTCCTCGACAGCTGCCGCCGCCGGCTGATGGCGGGTGATCACACTGGACAGCTCGTGGTAAATCGTCTGCAAACGGCTGGGCAGCGGCTGGCCAGCAGGTGTGGTGATCACCCCGCAATCGATCAGCGCCAGTCCACCAGCTTCTTCCTTGACAAGTCCGTAGCCGGTGATGGCAGTGCCCGGATCAATGCCCAACACCAGCACTAGTCTTGCTCTTCAAAGGTAGTCATCAATTCGTCCGAGATATCGAGGTTGGAGTACACCTGCTGGACATCCTCCAGATCCTCCAACGCTGCGATGAGGTTCATGTTCTGTAAGGTCTGTTTCTCGTTCAAACTGACGGTGGTCTTGGGCATAAGTGTGATCTCGGCCGACTCGAGTGTGATGCCCCGTCCTTCCAACGCTTCACGAACGGTGCGAAAATCCTCCGGAGAGGTAAAGATCTCAATGAGGTCATCGCCAAAGACGACATCATCAGCGCCCCATTCCACGGCGACATCAAAGACCTCGTCCTGATCCAGGCCGTCGGGGGCTAGCGTCAAGTAGCCCTTGATCTCGAACTGCCATGCGACGCAGCCGGTCTCGCCCAGGCTGCCACCGAGCTTGGTGAAGCCGCGCCGAATCGAAGCCACAGCGCGGTTGCGATTGTCGGTGACGACCTGGACGATGAGCGCCACGCCGTGGGGACCGTATCCCTCGTAAGAGATCTCCTCCAGCTCAGCGCCTTTCTCCAAACCGGCACCCCGGCGGACTGCCCTTTCGATGTTGTCTTTGGGCATATTGGCTGCTTTGGCCTTGTCGATGACCAATCGCAGCTTGTAGTTCATTTCGGGATCGGCCCCCTCGCGGGCTGCGATGGCAATCTCTTTGGCCAGCTTGGTAAAGACCTGCCCTCTCTTGGCGTCCTCCGCCGCTTTTTTTCGCTTAATTGTTGACCATTTGGAGTGTCCGCTCAACTCTCCCTACCTCCCAAGTTCCTTTGTTGGTACAGGCGGCGTGCTGCCGCGAGGCAACACCCCGACAATCAAGATCTGGAGACGTAACCATGTCTCCGCACGTCACGATCTCGACAAGCTCGGCACTGCGGTGTCCGAGAGATTCTGTGCTACGCTTTGCGACCGGCTTTGAGTTCCTGCTGCAGAGCTTGTAGTGCATCCCATTCCCCGGCAGCAGCCAGCGCCGCTTGTTCGGACCAATACTCAGGCTTGGCCAATCTTAAAAGCCTCGGATCGGCCTCTTCCAGGATCTCTTCTATCTGCTCCACGCCGGCGCCGGCCAACTGGGCATAGGTGGCAATGCCAGCTGCCTGAAGCACCTGGGACAATTTGGGACCAATGCCCTCAATCCGCTTCAGGTCGTCGGGTGTGGTGGGCTCCGAAGGCTCACCGGCGTCAGGGGCTGACTCTTCAGCGATGGCCTCGGGTTCGCCGGTTGTGGGGATGGGCTCTTGTTCCACCTCGAGCTCGATCACCGCGGTGCCGGCTTCTTCTTGGGGCTGGAATAAGCGCCACAGAAGCCACACCAATGCCGCGACGCCTGAGAATGCGATTGCAAAGCCGACCAGTGCTCCTAGTGCTCCCAATATCCACCTGCCCATGAGTCCTCCTCCTTGTTCTTTGTACAACACTTTAGCCCGGCTCCACGCCCGGCAATCGTTCATCGATCTCATCGAAATCTACCTTCCGTCCGATGAGGACTTGGCGCCCGCGCCCACCGCCTTGATCAGGGCCGACGATATCCCGCTCCTCCAGCTGATCCATCAAGCGAGCCGCACGTGGAAAGCCGATGTGTAAGCGGCGCTGGATGAAGGACGTCGAGATACTATCGCGGCCCTCGGCCAAGTGGATGGCTTCTTCCAGGAGGCTGTCTTTTTCCTCTTCTAGTTTGAGTTGGGCCCACGGGGCTTGGGATCCGGCCTGGGCAGCATACTGCTCCTGGCCTTTCCAAAACTCGGTAAGGCGATCGATCTCCATATCGGAGACAAAGCAGCCTTGGAGACGAACCAGCCCCGCTTCGTGGGGCGACACGAAGAGCATGTCGCCACGGCCCAGCAGATTCTCGGCCCCGGTCTGGTCGAGAATGACGCGCGAATCGACCTGGCTGGTGACGGCGAAGCTGATGCGGGCGGGAAAGTTGGCCTTGATCAAGCCGGTGACGACATCGACGCTGGGTCGCTGGGTGGCAATAACCAGGTGGATGCCTGTCGCCCGTCCCATCTGGGCAACGCGTGTGATGTGCCGTTCCACATCGTCGGGGGCGACCATCATCAGGTCGGCTAGTTCATCGACAAATACGACCAGGTAGGACAACGGCTCCCTGTTCTTGCGCCGTCTGGCCTTGCGGTTGTAGTCTTCCAGGTTGCGAGCACCAGTCTCGTGAAACAGCTTGTACCGCTGGTCCATCTGCCGCGTCACCCAAGCTAGGGTGCCAACCACTTGATCGATCTCGACAACGACGGGTGCGATCAGGTGGGGGATGCCGTTGTAGCCTACCAGCTCGACCATTTTGGGATCGACCATCAGCATCTGCAGATCTTCAGGGGTGTTGTTGAATAACAGGCAGGAGATGATGGCGTTGATACAGACACTCTTGCCCGAGCCAGTGGCGCCCGCGATGAGTAGGTGGGGCATCAGCGCCAGATCGACGGCGGCTGGATGGCCAGCCACATCCTCTCCCAAGGCAATGGCCAAGGGGGAGTCGATCTCCTGAAACTCTGGCGACTCGAGCACCCCGCGGAGCGAGACCAATGCAATCTGTTCGTTGGGCACTTCTAGGCCGACGACCGAGCGGCCGGGGACCGGGGCCTCGATGCGGATGGGGGAAGCGGCGAGGGCCAAGGCCAGGTCGTCGGCCAAGCCGGAGATTTTGGCCACCCGGACGCGCTGCCGGTGAACCTCGCCACCGGCGCTGCGTCTCTCGATATAGCCCGGATCCAGGCCGAACTGGGTGACGGTGGGTCCCTGGCTCACTTCGACTACCTGGGCTGGGACGCCAAAACTTTCCAGGGTCTCCTCGATCAGGCGCGTTTTGCGGCGCACGTCGGTATCGCCGTATGCCTGGGGCGAGGCCAGATCGAGCAGTTCGAGGGGCGGCAAGGTGCCGTCGGCTGGACGCGGCGCCGCTTTCTTGCGCCTGCCACGTTTTTTGGTTTTCTTCTTTTTGGACTTTTTGGCGGACTTGGGGGCCGGCTGCTCCCACCACGGTTCCTCCGGGCCTTCAGGTTCCACGATTGTGCCCTGCCGGGCCAGCTGCCACCGGCGCACACGGGCAATGGCCCGTCGTGTCTGGTAGTGGGCCCAGCCAGTAGCTTCCTGCCAGGTGACGGAAAACAACAGGAGCAGGGCGATGCCGGAGATGGTGAGCAGAATAACAGAGCCGGCCAAAACACCCAAGCCTTCCATCAACAACATTGAGAAGGCCCAGCCAACGTATCCTCCGCCGAGACCCTCCTGGGCAGCCAATACCGCTTCGTCGGATCCAGTCGTCAAGACCAGAGGGACGTGGCTGGCCGTCAAGAGAACCAGCAGCAGCAATTCCATACCTATCACGTTCTCGGTTTCGATGGGTACTTTTTCCTGGAACTGCCTCCAGACTAGGCGCAATCCCAATATGGCAAGACCGAGGGCGATGAGGTAGGCCCCCCAACCAAACACCTGGCGTAGCGCAATCGCCCACCACTCCAAGAGCGCCCCCGAGGAAATTCGGGAGAGCCCTAACACTGTGAGGGCCGCCAAGATCAGCAGGGCCAGACCGAGAATCTCGCGCTGAACAGGTTGTGGTTCGCGCAACCAATCCAGCCGCCAGTCCGGCCGCCACCCCCGTACCTTATCCAGGAAGGAGGTACTGCTTCTTGATTTGCGTTTGCCACGGCGGGTCATAGTTCGTGCCGTCCCCAGAGCTACGCGTCGCTTGCCTGACGCAGGCTAAGTCCTAGGCGGTGTTCCGCCGAGTCGATGTTCAAGATGCGTACTCGAACTTGATCACCCTCATGGACAACGTTACGGGGATGCATGAAGGTGCCTTCTGCCAGTTCGGTGATGTGAACCAGGCCCTCAAGTCCCTCTTCCACGCGGACAAACGCACCAAAGTTCACCACGTTGGTGACTGTCCCTTGGATGAGTTCCCCGACCTGGAACCGCAATTCCAGGTCCTCCCACGGATCGGGACGGAGTCTCTTGAGGCTGAGGGCAATGCGCTTCTCCTCTGGGTTGATGCCCAAGACGTATACATCCACCTCTTGGTTGGGCTGGAGCACGTCGCGCGGGTGCTGCACCCGGTCCCAGGAAAGCTCGGAGATGTGGATCAGGCCCTCGATACCGCCCAGGTCAACAAAGGCTCCAAAGGTCGTCAGGTTGGTCACCGTACCATGACATACATCCCCAGGGCACAAGGCGCTCAGGATGGCCAACGGTGGCCGGGAGCCGGATTGGGCTGATCGCTCAGAGAAGACCAAGCGCTTCTGGGTGGGATCGACTTCGATCAGGCGTACGGTCACAGAGTCACCGATGCGGTTTGATAGTTCGATCATGCGCCCGTGCAGGTCCAGATTGCGCGGCATCGTTTGCAGGTGAGATGCGGGCACAAATCCTTGCAGGCCATTCCAACTGACCAGCAAACCACCCCGGTTGGCGCCACACACTTTTAGGCGAAAGATGTCTCCTCGCTCCATCGCATCTTGGGCCACCTGCCACTCATCCAGACCAGACTGGCCTTTAGCGTCTGGTGGGCGACTCTCGTGTTCTCCCAAGGAGAGAGCGGGCTCAGATTCGAGTCCTGTCAATGGTTCTTGAACTTCGACGGGAGGGACGCTGCCGGGTGCAACCTCACCGTGCCGCAATAATGCCTGCCAGTAGCCTTCGTCCAAAGATGTCCACCACTCACGATCGTTCAACGGTATCGATTGCAGCTCCGAACTCCCCTCCATGCCTCTCTGCCTTTCCCCTCTACGCTTAACATGTGTCCTTTACCGGCACCATTGCCGCGTGTATGCGCTTTTCTGATTATAGGATAGACCAGGTTGGTTGTCAAGGTCACCATACAGTCGCCATCCACCCATCCACGGGTTGTTGCTAAGCCTTCCTTCCGACTGGAGGCACGGCGGCAGGGGTTTGAGCGGTACCTCTCAGGCCGGGCCTGCGCCGTTCTCCGGTGGAGACGAACCATTTTGTTCGAGATCATGCAAGGCTTTGGCCACTTCGGCAATGGCCACTCGTTGCTTGCGATACAGGTCCGACTCGCTCATGGCCAGCCGGCCAGCAATGTCGCGGACCTTGAGTCCGCGTATGAATTTCATTTCCAGTATGTTGTACAAGATCCATTCGTTGGTCGTCATCTGACGCTCGCCATCCGGCCGGATGCGCTCGATGGCTTCGCTGAGCACGTTACGCAGGGCGTTGGCGGTGTTGCCCTGAAGCTCTTGCGCCTGCTCTCTGACAATCCGCATCCTGAGGAGAGGGCTCTCCGTCAGCTTGGGCCCACCCCAGTAGTGGCTGAGTGCATCTTTCACCCATTGCTGGAATTGGGGGGAGTAGACAGGACTGTCCTCGATGATCTGCATAGGCGGCGAGCCAGCGTACTGGGTCGCATCCTGCAGCCGGTGTAGCCGCTCGATATCAGGCAGGATACGACGCAGGGTATCAAAAATGCTCTGTTGTAGATAGCGGTCCTCGAGAGCTTCCTGGGCTCGGGCGATGAGCAATGAAGCGATCTCCTGTTCGTCCGGTGATAAATCCGGCTCGGACGCCCTCGCTTCGACCCCCAGGATACCCAGGCGCACGTCACCGGTCTGATTCTGCAGTTGCGCCAACCAGAAGCCGTTGCCCGGCGCAAAGTGACGCCCATCTTGTGCCTCAATCATCGAGTGGGCGAGGGCGCGCAGGTTGTGACTGCTCAGAAAGTCCAAGACGGCCTTTTGTTCACCGCAGTGGGCTTCGAGACGGTTCTGTCCGCCAGCTAGCACGGCGACGAAGCCGGTTCTCACCTGCAGCAGGTCGCAAAGGGCGGCTAGCGTGCTCTCCAGAAAAGCTTGCAGGTCGGCGGTGGTAAGAAGCCGGCGGTCTAGGGTCTGAATCCAGGTGATCTCTTCTCGATCCTGGCGGTAGATCAAGCGATCGATGAAGGGCTTGGCCCGGTTGATCACTAGCTGCAATAGGACGATGATGCCGACCACGGCAAAGATGAGGACGGTGTCGCGTGGCAGGCCCAGGATCTTTTGCACTTTGGGCACGGCTAGCATGGTGGCGATGACGACCGCTCCGACGAACGGCCCGCGCAGCAGATAGTGGATCAGGTTGTGCTTGATGACCCGGTCGGGAGTCAGGGCGCCAAAGTAGGCCACGCTGTAGGCCATGAGCACGATCATGAGGAGGACGCCGACGTTACCGGTCAAGACGAGTGGTTGAAGCCAGTTGGCCGAGACCGGCGAGGAAATGCCCGTCAAGACCAAGTAAGGGAAAACACCCAAAGCAGGTGCGACAAAGGCGAGGCCCAGGTAGGTCATGCGCCGGCGCGAGGCGCGGGTCAGGGAGCGATTTCGGGCCTGGCGTATGTTTGCCGCTCCCCAGACCACGGTGATGCCAAAGTAGACGGCGAATACCCAGAAGAGCGGTCCGGCACTAAGGTGGGAGGCGTTCGGTTGAAAGACGCCATCGTACACCAGGAGTTCGCTGAACAGGACCAGACCCAAAAAGAGGGCACTGGCACCGTAGCTGAGCCCGACTACGAAGCCACGCCATCGAACCCGGAGGTTGGTGGTGCGAAGGAGCGCGTCTGAGAAGTGGAGGTAGGCAGCTGGCACGAATGCAATGCCAACCCACTGAAACTTGAGCCAGCGGATGGCCGCTTGCTGGGTTTCTACTTCGTAGAGGGCGACATCGCCGGCATAGACGATGAGAACGAAGGTAAGAAGTGCACAAAATGCGCGGGCGACCTCACTGCGGAAGTTATGCGTGAGGAGGTAGATCAACAATGAAAATGAAGTAAGGACAATTGTAGCCGAGAGGACCAGGTTGACCAGAAGCAGTCCCCCGGTCAGTAGGCCTGCCAAATCTACCATCTACCCTCAATCCCGCATCGCCAATGATGTGCTACAATCCAATGTAACTTGCGCTGCGATGCGCAAGTCTAATCTCTGGTCAACGAAGCTGCTGGATGAAAAAGAGCGCAATGTCCTGGCTGGGATAGTAGTGATCGTTGAAGCCACTAAACTGGAACCCAAGCTTTTGGTAGAAACACAGGGCTGGATAGTTCTTGGTTGTGGCTTCGACCAGCACCGAGCGCAATCCCTGTTCCCGTGCCCACTGGCGGGCGTGGCGCATGAGCGCCGATCCTATGCCCCGTCGTCGGTGGCTTCGATCGACGGCCAGGTTGACCACCCAGCCCATCTCCTGCCAAGGATCGCCCAGCATGTCGATGTAGCCACGCACCTGGCCATCAAGTTCCGCAATCAGGAAGCCTTCCCCCTTTTGCCAATTCTCTACCAATTGTTCTACATTGCGCGGGTAGGACGCCCGCATCCGCCGCGGTAGCCGTATCGTGTCGAATGTGACACTGACCTGGTACTCTGACTCGTGGACCTTCATCTGCCAGACGTGATCGGTCACAAAGTCATGATCCAGGGCAAGGCACGCGTTCAAGTCACTCAAGGTTGCCAGGCGGATGTCCATGCTCTTCCATTCCTTATCGCTGTGATATGATTGTACCATTCTAAGACTGA
>JASFOV010000146.1:0-9430 GCA_050116355.1 Anaerolineae bacterium | reverse complement strand
GTTGCGTTTCAGAACCCTGTTTCGCAACTCCGGATCGCCTGTCTCCAGACCCATGCCAACGCTGGCACAGCCTGCCTCCTCCAGCAGCTCTACCTTTTCGGGCGTCACCAGATTGGCCCGGACGTTGCAGAAAAAGGGCAAGCCCACCTCTTTGGGGAACTTGGCCGCCAGCTCGCGCAGCCAGTCCACATTCACGATGAACAAATCATCGAGAAAGACAACAAACTGCATGGGGTACCGGTCCTGCACCCATTTTACCTCTTCGATAACCTTGTCCACGCTCATCTGGCGCAAGCGCTTGCCCTGGCCCCGGTAGAGCTCGGCCAGGGCATGGTTGAAGCAGTAGGTACAATCATAGGGACAGCCCCGGCTGGTAATAAAATGTTTGATGGCATTCTCACGGGTGAAGGCATCCTGCTCAAACAGCAACGCCCGGTTGGGGAAGGGCAAACGATCTAGGTCATTCTCCAGGGGCCTGACTGGATTGCGCTCGATCTGTCCATCCTGCTTCAACCACCAATTCTGGATGCCCGAAAGCTGCCGGCCATTCTCTAGGGCTTCCACCAGCTCCACGATAGCGTCTTCCCCCTCGCCCATGCAGACCGCATCGACGCCCGGTTCCTCGATAAACTCGGGGAAGTAGGTGGGGTGCGGGCCACCAAAAACCGAGACCGCGTCCGTCACTTCCTTGATCCGGAGATTCAGGTCACGGTAATAGGCCTGCGATCCGGTATAGACGCTGTAGCCGACCACGCCCGGCTGCCACTGGCGAGCTACGTCAACGGGATCCTCATCAGAGGCCACAACAAGTCGCACCTCGTGTCCGGTGTTCCGCAACATCGTGGCCAAATACAGCAGACCCAACGGCTCATAATCAATCTGCTTCTCGACGAATAGGATGCGCATAGTAGATCTCTCAGTGCCCGCTCTTGTGCCTTACATGCCCACGCCGTCGATTGCAGTGCCACACTTGGCACAAGCACCATCACGGATGGACCGGTGTGTCACCCGAAAGCCCCAGCGACGGAGGACCGGCTCGCCACAGCCCGGGCAATATGTGTCTTCGAGATGGGCGCCAGGCAGATTGCCGACGTAGACGTAGTATAGACCCGCCTCGCGCCCCAGTTCGTAGGCGCGTCGAAGCGTAGATTCCGGCGTTGGTCCCCGGTCGTACATCCGATAATCGGGATGGAAACGACTCACATGCCACGGCGTCTCTGTTCCCAGTTCACTAGCCACAAAGTGGGCGATATCGGCCAGCTCTTCCACCGAGTCATTCATCTCGGGAACGACCAGCGTGGTGACCTCGACCCACACGCCCAGCTCTTTCATCCGCTTCAAGGAATCGAGCACAGGCTGGAGACGGGCACCACACACCTCCTTGTAGGTCTGATCACGGAATGCCTTGAGATCGACATTGGCCGCATCGAGCCAGGGTTCGTGCCCATTACCCACACCCTGAAACAGCTCCAGCATCTCGGAGGTCATGTAGCCATTGCTGACATACACACTGGCAATGCCAGCCTGGTGGGCCAGCCGAGCGATGTCATAGCTGTATTCAAAGAAAATGGTCGGTTCCGTATAGGTGTAGGCGATGGAGCGCGAGCCATACTGCCGGGCATTGGCCACCACGTCCTCCGGCGAAGCCTCCCGGCCCACGATCTGTCCCCGATCCCGGGGCATCTGTGAAATGTCTGAATTCTGGCAGAAAGCACACCTGAAGTTGCAGCCGGCGGTGGCGATAGAGAACGAAGTGCTGCCCGGATGGAAGTGAAATAGGGGCTTTTTTTCGATGGGATCCACCGCCTGTGACAAGGGAACACCATAGACAAGGGTGTGCAGCACCCCCTCCACGTTCTCGCGGACTAGGCAGATTCCCTTATGTCCGGGCGCGATGATGCATCGATGGGCACAGAGATAGCACCGCACTCTTTGATCCCCAAGCTTCTCGTAGAGCAAGGCCTCATGCATCTCCTACCTCACTTTATGTCTACAGCGCGGGGCCGTGCGGCCTCGACAAGGCGTGATAGCGGGACGTAAATCAGAACCCTCCGGCGAGCCCTTCCCTACAATCCCCCATCCATCGAGGACAGGATGGCTTCCAGCGAGCGCCGGGCCGGGGCATCCTCCGGCAAGCTCACGATGGGTTCACCCACGGCGTCGAGCTCGTTGACCATCGGATCGGCCGGGATTGTACCCGCCAGCTTGAGGTTATGCTCCTCGATCGCCTTCAATAGCGGCTCCGGGAGCCGGTCACCGACGACTCTATTGACGATCAGGACCATCTCACCGACAGACGTCTTGAGTTCGTCCACCAGTTCCGCCACGCGTGCAGCCGCAAGGATCCCCCGTAATGACGGATCAGACACCAATAACAGCAGGTCCACATCGCGCGTAGTACGGCGGCTGAGGTGTTCTAGACCGGCTTCGTTGTCGATGACGACATAGGCATACGAATCCGACAGCTGATCCACCGAATTGCGCAGGATGTTGTTGGCCGCACAGTAACATCCTGGCCCCTCCGGCCGGCCCATGGCCAGCAGGTCGAACTTGGTCTCTTCGGTCAGCGACTCCTGGATGCGAAAATCCAGATAGTCCCACTTGCTCATGCCCGCCATGGCGGCTCCGCCGCCTGCCTGCCGAGCCGTCTCCTCACGCACATCGCCCACAGTATCGTACAGCGGCACGCCCAAGGCCAGGTTCAGGTTGGTGCTAGGATCCGCATCGATAGCCAACACAGTGCCCTTACTCTGCCTAGTCAGATGATCAATGACCAGCGCCGAGAGGGTGGTCTTGCCCGTTCCTCCCTTGCCAGCCACAGCTATGGTCTTGGTCACATCTACCCTCCAATTAGGACTGTTCAACTCCACTTCTATGGTAGCATAGAGGCTGCATTTGTGCAATATCGGACGGTGCTTCGGTCCAGGTTACGCGGGCAGCAACCCCGGTGCCAGGTTGCCTAGAATTTGGTAGCGCCTCTTAGGCGTGGTATAATGCCCCCGATTGCGAGCCGAGCGGGGATATAGCCATGATCCAAGGAACGAAAGTGCGTCTGCGAGCCCTGGCCAAGGACGACCTGCACTGCTTTGTGCGCTGGATCAACGACCCGGAGACACGGCGCTTTATGAATGTCCGCTATCCTCTGTCAATGACCGAAGAGGAGGGCTGGTGGGAGAATTTCATCCACAACCGGTCCAACCATATCTTTGCCATCGAAACCAAGGATGGCGCGTACATCGGCAATATTGGCTTGCACGCCATCGTGCCCGAGGACCGCAAGGCCGAGATGGGCGTGCTCATTGGCGACAAACGTTACTGGGGACAGGGCTACGGTACCGATGCCATCCGCTCGCTGGTCATGTGGGCTTTTGACTACCTGAATCTGAACCGCATCTCCCTGCGGGTCTTTGCCTACAACAAGCGGGCCATCCGCGCCTACGAGAAGGCAGGATTCCAACGGGAGGGAGCCATGCGCCAAGCGCGGTACACCGACGGCCAGCACCACGATGAGATCATCATGGGCGTTCTGCGCGACGAGTTCCCGGGGTTCAGAGGAGATGGGGACCTATGAGCATGGAAAACATCAGCGAACAACGGGACCGCGGTCGCCAGTATGGGCTGTACGGGCCGCTGGCGATTTTCAGTGGCACGGCTAACCCTGAGTTGGCCCAGGGCATCGCTCAGCGGCTGGGCAAGCCTCTGGGCCAGGTCACGATCCGCCAATTCGCCAATGAGAACCTTTTTGCCAAACTCCAGGAAAGTGTGCGAAGCAAGGACGTTTTTCTCATCCAGCCAACCTGTCGAGGAGTTCGCTACAGAAAGAGGCGTGCCGGGGAGTGCATCATTACCCCCGAGGAGCGTGCCGAGCTCCAACCTGGGGAGTATGACATGGTTCAGGCCTCAGTGAACGACAACATCATGGAGTTGTTGGTGCTCATCGACACACTACAGCGTGATTCGGCCGGTCGCATCACGGCTGTGGTGCCCTACTACGCCTATGGCCGCACAGACAAGAAAGATCAGCCACGTGTACCCATCACCGCTCGCCTGATGGCCGACATCATCAGTGTCGCGGGCGCCAATCGCTTCTTGATGATGGACTTGCACGCGGGCCAGATCCAGGGGTTCTTTGATATTCCAGGTGACGAACTGACAGCGCGCCACATCCTGGTTGACTACTTCCGGGAGAAAGCGATCCCCAATGCCGTGGTCGTTGCACCGGACATTGGCGCCAGCCGGCGCGCTCGGAACTTTGCCGAAAGTCTAGACCTGCCGCTGACCATTGTCGAGAAACGACGGTCTTCCGACGGCAGCGACACGCGACAACTCAACCTGATCGGTAGCGTGCAGAATCAGAATGCGATCATCTTTGACGACGAGATTGATACCGGCGGGACGATCACCCAGGCCGCCAATTTCCTTCGCCAGCGGGGCGCACGTGAGATCTATGCCTGTGCGACGCACGCACTGCTCTCGGAACCGACGGGTGTCGAAAACATGAAGGCTGCCCAGTTGAAAGAACTGGTCATCACCGATACCGTATACATCGCACCCGAGAAACGAGAAGCGCTACAACCCTGTTTGCGCATACTCTCGGTAGCCGGACTGCTGGCCGAAGTCATTCGACGCATCCATCTGGGTGTATCCGTCGGCGCCCTTTTCAACGAATAATCGCCTATGAAGAAGGGAAACGTCTCAGTTTAGATTATGTTAAAAGGAATATTGAATAAGGTCGTTGGCGATCCCAACGAACGAGCCATCCAGAAACTCCAACCGCTGGTCGATGCCATCAACGAGTTGGAACCACAGATGGAACAGCGTACCGATGCCCAGTTGGGCGCTCTGACCAACCAGTTTCGGACGCGGCTGATAGCTGGTGAGACACTCGATGACATCCTCATCGAGGCCTACGCCGCTGTGCGGGAGGTGGCCAAGCGCACGGTGGATATGCGTCCCTTCGATGTCCAACTAATTGGCGGCATCGTCCTGCACCAAGGCAAGGTCGCCGAGATGCGAACCGGAGAGGGCAAGACCCTCGTCGCCACCATGCCCATATATTTGAACGCGCTTGCCGGGCGAGGGACACACCTTGTCACCGTCAACGACTACCTAGCCCGCCGCGACACCTTGTGGATGGGGCCCATCTACCACTTGATGGGGCTCAGCATCGGCTTGCTCCAATCAGGCCCCGACCAACCGGCCTATCTCTACGATCCGGAGTACGAGCGCGATCCCTATCCTGGCCTGCGTCCCGTACCGCGGCAGGAAGCCTATGCCGCCGACATCACCTACGGCACCAACAACGAATTCGGCTTTGACTACCTGCGGGACAATCTGGCACTCACACTGGACCGCCGCGTACAGCGACCGCTTTACTATGCCATCGTTGACGAGGTAGACAACATCTTTGTCGATGAGGCGCGCACACCGCTCATCATCTCTGGACCTTCCGGGGAGCCGGTCGAGGAGTACAGCCGCTTCGCGAGCATTGCCCGTCAACTGGAGCCAGAAGTCCATTACGAGCTGGAGGAAAAGGAACGGGCCGTCTACCTGACAGACGCTGGGCTGGCCGTCGTAGAGCAAGAAACTGGCATTGAGAACATCTACGACGAAGCCAACTACCGGTATGTGCACTATATGCAGCAGGCCCTCAAGGCCGAAGTTCTATACCTCGAAGGTCGGGACTATATCCGGCGCCGGAAGCAGATCATCCTTATCGATCAGCATACCGGACGCCTCATGCCCAACCGGCGACTGAGTGAAGGCTTGCACCAGGCCATTGAGGCCAAAGAGAACGTCCCTATCCGGCCCCGCGATGTGACGTCAGCCACGGTAACCATCCAGAACTACTTTCGCATGTACGAGAAACTGGCGGGCATGAGCGGCACTGCTCTGACTGAGGCCGAAGAGTTCTACAAAATCTATAATCTCGATGTCATCGCCATCCCCACCAACCGGCCTGTCATTCGCAACGATCATTCCGACGTTGTCTATCGCAGCGAAGAGGCCAAGTTCCGCGCCGTGGCCCGCGAAATCCTGAGCCGCCATAGCCAAGGCCAACCTGTGTTGGTCGGCACCACGTCAGTTCAAATGTCCGAGCAGTTGAGCAACCGGTTGACCGGTGAGCGGCTACAGATGGCAGCGCTAGCACCGCGTATCGCCTATGCCCTGCAAGATGCAGAGTTGGAGCGGGATGAGCGCGCCTCGCTGCGCGAAACAATGAATGACAGCCTGGAGACGATGAACTCCGCCGCCTGGCGCCGGTTGGCACGAGCCGTTGGTGTGGATCCCAATACCCTAGCGGCCCATAACTTGGAATGGATTGGCGATTATCTGGACGTTCCCCACGACTCCACGGCTCGCCGGGCGATGGAGCGCGCCCTGCGCGAGGGCATTGATCACGAAGTCCTCAACGCCAAGGAGCACACGCGGGAGGCGGCCATCATTGCCCGGGCTGGCGAGCCCGGGTCCGTGACTATCGCCACGAACATGGCCGGACGCGGTGTGGACATCAAGTTAGGCGGCGAGCTGTCCGACGAGATCCAGCACCGGGCGCACCAGGTCCTGGAGTCGAGAGGGCTGGACCCCTTTGCCGCTACGCCGGCACAGATGAACAGTGCGATAGCCGAAGTGGTCCCCCAGTACGCCAAGCGCCGGGAGCAGGCCCTGGCCGCTGGCGGGCTCTTTGTACTGGGCACCGAACGGCACGAGGCGCGGCGGATCGACAACCAGTTGCGCGGTCGCTCCGGTCGCCAGGGCGAGCCAGGCGCTTCCCGCTTCTACCTATCCCTCGAAGACGATCTCATGCGCCGCTTTGGCCGCAAAGAGATGCTTTCCAAACTCATGGAGCAGATCGGGGACGACTTTCCCATCGAGCACAACCTGGTCAGCCGGACCATCGAACGGGCTCAGACATCGGTCGAAGGGTACAACTTTGATATCCGCAAGCATCTCCTCGAATACGACGATGTCCTAAACCGCCAGCGTGAGACCATCTACGAGGAACGCTTGCGCATCCTAAGGAGCGATGACCTGCGCTCCGAAATGTGGCGCATGGTGAAAGGACAAGTCGACGAGTATATCGAGAAGCTTGGTGAGGGAGCGGACGAGTACCGGACTATCTTCGCCGGTCTAGACGACGTACTGCCCTTGAACCTGCCATCACCCAAAGCTCCGTTTCAGGCTCCTCTATCTTTTGCCGGACACCTGACCGCCTTTCCCCCCTTCACCATTGCTTTCCTCGCCGACCAACTCCAAGGCCAGCCGCTAGACAGCGTGAAGCACACCTTGGCCGAGTTGCCTCGCCTTGCAGCCAGCGACTATGGGGAGCAGGTCCGCCATACAGTCACAGAGACCGCCGAAGCCATCCTCGAAAAGTACGATGAGCGTCTTGAACGCTTTGGCACCCTGCTCGACGAAAAGATCGATGACTATCTACAGCTTCTGGAAGAGCGAGGGCAGCAGTTGGATCCACGACGGCTGATGCAGCACTTGGAGCGAACATATCCGCTCCGGTTGACCATGCCGACCGGCGATGACTTGGCCGAAGTCCAAGGATTGGATGACCTGCGTGATTATTGGCTGTCAGAGGTAGATGTTGAATTCCACCGCCAGTCGATCGCCGGGCTTGTCGAGAGGGCCCAGATCAGGCTGCCAGCAGGTGTCAGACTGGATCGGGTCCGCCCGGCCCGGATTCCGCCCGACAAACTGGCTGACGAGCTTCGTCGCGTTATGAAGGCAGCCATCCGCGAAGCTGGGGATGCCGAGGACCAAGCCCGGATCGAGCGCGCGTTGCCGCCGGACGGAGCAAGCACGCGACAAGTGTTGACCTTTGCGAAAGCGGTCAAAGAGTCCAGCGACTTGGACTATGGCCGGTTGGACCGGCTGGTAGGCCATGTCCTGGGCGCCTATCTCGAGGAGTTGATCAGCCAGTATTCCGAGGCGGCTGGCAAGGACGAGCCCCGGCTCCGCCGTGACTTGGAGAGGCTGCAGGAACTGGTCGTCGAGGGCAAGAAGGGTGGGCGGAACAGCCTGGAAGATCTGCTGAAAGATTTGAATGCTCTCGTTCACCTAGAAATCCCTACGCTGGAACAGCTCCTGACTCTGGCCGTAGGCCACGAGTACGACAAGTGGGCCCAGCGGCAGCTCCAGGAAATTGACACCGATACAAGCCGCAATCCACTCACCGACACGGATTGGTCTACTGTAGCCCAGCATTTGATGGCTACCCACTACACCCAACAACAGGCCTACGACCGGGGCCACCAGCGGCGCGCGACCTGGATGCCGCGCTTGCCCTTCAGTCTCCTCGCCCAGGCGTATGTGCAAGATCTACAGCCGGAGACCTTGCGCGCCGAGATTCTGAACACGCTTCAAGAAGCCATGGACCAGCGCGAACAGATCTGGGGCCAGCAGGAACTGAAACGATGGAACCATCTGTCCTTACCCGACCTGGCAGGACGGGCGGCCGACGACCTGATCGCATATTTGGGCGAACAGGCGTTGGGCGATCACCGAGACGACGTGGTGGACGACCTCCCCCGCGATCTGTACGACCGTCTGCGCTTCATCTTGGCCCTACAAGAACTGGAGGCCGAGAACCCGTACTTGCGTGACCTACCCCAGGCCCAAGCACTCCGGGAACATCTGGCAAAAGAGCTGGAAAGCCGTGTCTTGCACACTACCTTGGGGGAACTGGATGCCCAGTGGCAAACACGCATCCGCAGCCAGCTCGCTCAGAGTGGCTTCCTCGACGACCCCGCTGCACAAGCAAGCCTAATGGAACGATTAGTCGACAATTGGGACCAGGACACCCGCGAGGAGGTAGCCAGGTTTCTAGGACAACGGGCCATCGCCGGCCACAGGGACACGATTATCACCGACCTGGAACCCGAGATGCGGCAGGTCGTTGTTTGGTACCTGGAACGCCAGCGTCGTTTCGTAGATGAAAAACAGATCCAGGAGTTTCTCGTCCACCAGCGCTTGGCCGACCTGGGGCCACAGGTCAGCCAGGCAGCCGTGCTGCACCTGGCCCGCTCGCGAATGGAACGACTGAAACGGCGCAAGATCGCAAACCTCGACGTTTCAACACGGGAGGCAGTCCTCGAGTCGCTCCAGCAGAGCGGCTTGTTCACCGACAAACCTCGACGCGACGAGTTCTTGAATCATCCCCTTTTTTCCCTGCCCGCTCAAGTCCTTGATGGGTTCAAGGCCTATCTGGGCCGGGAGCAACTCGACCAGGGGAGTCTCAGCGATCTGGATGCGGATGCCGTCCAACAGGTGGTTGGACGCTTGAAACAAGCCAACGCCCTGATCCCGGCAGAGGAACTTGATGCGTTGAACAACAAGCGCCTCAACGAGTTGGGGGAGGCGGTAGCCCATCAAGTACGAGAGGCGTTAGTGCAGCAACTGCGCCAGGATCTCGCAGAAA
>JASFOV010000145.1:0-9463 GCA_050116355.1 Anaerolineae bacterium | reverse complement strand
CACGACCGCGTGGGCACGATCGTGTGGTACCAGTACCATGATACGGCCTGGTCGGTGGCGGAAATGGCCCGCTGGCTGTCGGTCGACGCGGCGACGATCGCCGCCGATCCCGACGCCATCTGCCCCGCGGATTGGGGGCTGGTCGACGGCAACCGCGCGCCCAAACCGGCCTATTGGGCCTACCAGGCCTATCCCCAGCGGGCCGCCGGCTGGCAACTGGTCTCGTTCACGGCCACACCGCAGCCGAGGGGCGTACGCCTGGCGTGGGAGACCGCCGCAGAGGAGGACCTGCTGGGGTTTGCCCTGTACCGGGCCGAATCGCCCGGCGGCCCGCGCGTCCCGCTCAACGGGGGCCTGATCCCGGCCCAATCCCCAGGCCAGCCGCAGGGCGCCGCCTACGAGACCTGGGATGGGGGCGTCACCGGCGGCACGACCTATTTCTACTACCTGCAAGGACTCTGCGGGGTCGAACCCACGGTCCTCTACGGCCCGGTGCGGGCCACCACCGGGGTCTACCCCCTGGCTGCAACCAACAACGGCCCCACGCCCTTGGGCCGCCCGGCAACCCTGACGGCGACGCTCAACATCAGCCCGGCGGTCGCGTTCACCTACACCTGGGCCCTGGGCGACAGCAGCCAGGCCTGGGGCCCGGTGGTGACGCACACCTATCCCCATCCGGGCGTCTATACAGCGGTGGTGACCGCCAGTAAGGGGCTCAGTGAGCTGCTGGCCACGACCATGGTCAGCGTGGATGAGATCATCACCGGGCTGCTGGCCATCGGCGACAGCCCGACGGCGCTGGGCGAGCCCACGACGCTGACAGCGACCACCGCCGCGGGCAGCCACGTGAACTATCTGTGGGCTTTGGGCGATGGAGGGTGGGGTGTTGGGCCGGTGATAACCCACACCTACCCTGCGGCCCAGGTCTATACGGCCGTGGTCACGGCCAGCAACAGCGTCAGCGCCCTAACCGCTACGACGAATGTGAAGATCGACCCTAGATCAAACCTGTACCAGTATCTACCGCTGGTCGTCCGCCAGTCGCCCTAGCCGATTGAATTGGTGCACACCTGCACAGCCCGCTCTAAGCCAAGCAAAAGCCCCTGGGAGGGGTAAGGCACCAGGGGCTCAGGTCTATCAGGTTTTGGCCAGCCGCAAGGGCTGCGCGGCGGTCAACGAGGTTGAGCCTAGGACGTCAGGCTGGCCGCGAACGCCTGCAGTTTCATCACGATGGACAACGCTGTGGCCACCAGGCGCGCCACCCACGGTGCGTCCGCAGCCATGTCCAGCGTTTCCGGACAGGGACCTAGGGTATCGCCTTGAGCCAGGTGATCGGCCACCGCCGATGCAGAGACAGTCAGCGTCTGCGGGTTTGAGGACTCGGGCTTGTGGCAGATCACCACCTTGCCTTCGCTCTCCGTGTCGTCTTCTGTCTCGGTGCCGGGCTGCGTAACCATTTCGTCGGACAGATCTTCACACGAACCCAATGCGTCGCCATGGGCCAGGTGGGCGGCCAGCGCAGAGACAGCCACCTCCAACGTCCTCTCCGCCGGGGTGCCCGGCTTGTGACAGATCGTCACTTTGCCCTCATCATCCACCGGTGGAGCGTTGAGACCTTCACACGCGCCCAAGTAGTCGCCATGGGCTAGGTGGGCGGCCACTGCGGAGGCAGCTACCTCCAACGTCCTCTCCGCCGGGGTGCCCGGTTTGTGGCAGATCGTCACCTTGCCTTGTGCGTCCACATCAGGCTCATCCGCCGGTGGTACTTCAGACTCCACGCACGCGCCCTCGTAGTCGCCATGATCCAGGTGCGCTTGCAGGGCGGCTGCAGCTATCTCCAGGGTCTGTTCCGCCGGCGTGCCCGGCTTGTGGCAGATCGTCACCATCTCCTGTGCGTACTCGCCAGGCGCGTCGTCCGGGTCGGGTTGGGATTGATCTTTGGGTTTGGGGGGTTTGGGCTTCTTGGATTTGACCTGGACCGGTTTTTCTTTCTTGCCGGGCGGCTTGTCCTTGCTGGCATAGGCCGGCACGCTGGCGGCCACCAGCAAGCTCAATACTATGGCAATCACGACCACAAGCCTGAATATCCGCATGTGTCCTTTCCCCTTTCGAAATTAGAAGCAGCAGATACAGGGCGGGCGGTTCAGATCCAGTATGCCACGTTCCAGCCGATCCGTCAATAGGACAACGGGAGTACTCCCGCACTATGCGCCGGATCGGTCGTCGCCCAGGCTCGAACAGCACCCAGTCGTGAGGCCAGCGCAGCGTCCCTCTTGATGGCCGGACCGTCTGGCAGCGCTAGCGCTCCGAGACCAGGAGGGTGCCGCCCTCGGCCATTTCGCCGCTGGTGCCTGCCACTTTCAGGTTCTCCCAGCCGCCGTCCGGCAGGCTACGGTACAGGATCACGCCCCAGCGATAGGGACCCGGCGGCAGATCGCCGGGCAGCTGCAGTTCGTAGTAATCGCTCACAAATTCGCCCGCTGTCCAGAGCGAGGTGGGATAGGTGCCCAGGACCGGGTGCTGGCTGTCGACTTGTGCTATCTCCTCGCCCGCCTCGTCGAACAGGCGCAACGAGACCGAATAGTCGTGGCTGGGTGACTGCAGAGCCTGCCAGTGCAGCGTCAACGGGGCGACCATGGCTGGATAGAGGGCTGCTTCGCCGTAGGTGACACTGGCCAAGCGAAAATCATCACCCATCTGCAGGTTGATTGGCACCACGTCCGCTGGCGGCGCCAGCACCGGTTCGGCATGCAAGGCGATCAGCGGCCCGCTGGAGGAGGGGTGCCACTGGCTAGCTGCGGCCGGATCGTTGCGGGTCAGGTACAACGGCCGCCCGCTGGCTGCCGCTTCCGCCAAGCGATCGACCGGATAGACGATCTGCACGTCCGGGCGCAGCCCCTCGACCTGCTGGAAGTACCACAGCGGCGTGGCCTGCTCCCAGTCGCCGACGATGACCGCCTCCGCTGCGACACCGGCGATGGCCCGGCCCACGCGATCGCCCATCCGTCCCTGCTTGAGCGCCTGCCGCCACACGTCAAGCACACCGGCACCGAGGTGCGCTTCACGGAAGGAGCGGTACCTCGCACCAAACGGCATCAGGGGCCAAGCCAGCATCAGGATCGCCAGCGCGGCCAGCAAAGCGACACCAGCCTTACTCCGGCCGGGGCGCGAGTCCTCCAGGCCAGCCCACACCGCGCCCAGGCCCTCCCCGATCCACAGGGCAAAGATCAGGAAGGAGGGGATAAAGAAGGTCCACTGGCGCGGCAGATGGTGGTTGGCCGCCAGAAAACCGTGCAAGACAAAGCTGCTCAGGAGAAACAGCGCGCCGACCGGCCGGCGGCGCAGCTGCATCACCAACCCGCCCAACCCCAGGACCACGCCGATCCAGGTAAAGTCGCGTTGCAGCGTTTGGGCGAAAAAGAGCAACCGGTCACCCAGATCGGCTGGATCGATGTAGAGATAGCCGATCTGTCCCGTGTCGGCAAGGTAATGGTACCAGTCGCTCAGCGTCCGGGGATGCCACGTGCCCGGTGGCAGGTTGCGCGCCTCGGCCCAGGGCAGGTAGAGATAGACCAGCAAGGGCAGGGCGAAGAGCACCAGCAAGCGCAGCAGGCGGCGCCGGTCGCGCCACAGGGCGCCCTTCTCCTGCCACCACACATACCCCAGCAGAACGGGCGCAAAGAGCAACATGGTACGGTGATGGGTCAGGCTCACGCCGTAGGTGAAGGCCAGCAGGTTGAGGGTCGCGGGGGTGCGGCTCTCGCCCCAGCGCAATGCGAAGTACAGGACCAGGGCCACCAGCAGGGCATTGAAGGCGTATTTGTCGGCCATGGTCGCCTGTTCCCAAAAAACGGGGCCCCACGCCAGGCTCAGCGCGGCGATCAGGGCCGGCACCCGCCGCCGGACGAGCCAGGTGACGGTCTGGTACACCACAACGATGGCCAGGCTGGCAAAGACCGCTGACAGTAGGTTCATCTGCCAGGCAACGCTGGGGCCCAGGGGCAGCCTGGTCCATAGCCAGCCCAACAGGCAGTAGAGCGGTGTGCCGGTAGGATGGGCCATGCTGAGAATGTAGGGCACAAACTGCAGCTCGCCAACGTCGCCGCCCAAAACGCCGGGGGTCAAGGTGAGCACATAGATCGCCAGCGTGCCGCCAAAGAGGGCGATCGAAACCCATGGGAACCGCCGCACTCGTTTCATATCCCGACCGATTCCGCCCCGAGCACAAGGTTGTCGATCAGACGCGTACGGCCCACAAAGCCGGCCAGCGATAGCAGAGCCTGGCCGGAGACCGTCTCCAGTTCCTGGAGGGTAACGGGATCGGCGCATGACACGTACTGGAGCTCGGCGAGCGGTTCTCCGGCCACTGTCTCGGCCACGATGCGCCGCAACCGGCCGGCGTCTCGCTCTCCGGCCTCGAACGCGGCACGGGCGGCGGACAGGGCGCGGTACAAAACCGTAGCCGCCTGGCGCTCTTCAGGAGTCAGATACGCGTTGCGGCTGGACAGGGCCAGTCCGTCGAGCTCGCGCACAATGGGGCAGATCACCACCTCTACGGGAACGTTCAGATCGCGGGTCAACTGCTGGATAACCACCGCCTGCTGGGCATCTTTTTGACCAAAGTAGGCCCGCTGTGGTTGGACCCCGTTGAACAACTTGCTGACCACGGTGGCCACGCCGCGAAAGTGGCCGGGCCGCCTCGCACCTTCCAGCACCTGCGTGACCTCTTCCACCGTAACCCAGGTCTGAAAGTTTGGCGGGTACATCACCTCGGCGCTCGGCATCCAGACCAGATCCACACCCTCGGCCTCCAGCGCGCGTAGATCCCGGTCGATGTCGCGGGGATAGGTGGCCAGGTCCTCGCTTGGGCCGAACTGGGTGGGGTTGACAAAGATACTCACCACCACGCGGGCACATTCAGCGCGCGCTCGCCGCACCAGCGAGAGGTGACCCTCGTGCAGATAGCCCATGGTCGGGACCAGGCCGACCGGCTGGGGCAGCGCCGCCCGGGCGCGGCGCAACTCGGAAAGGGTGACAACCGTCTGCATCTTTATGCCTCCCCCGCCGCGAGGGCCTGGACCAACAGCCACAACGTGCGGTTGACGGCCACAGGAACCTCAACCGCCTCGCCGGCAGCGACAATGGCGCCGCAAATGGCATCGATCTCGGTTGGAGCGCCACGCTGTATGTCCTGCAGCATGGAGGACGTATTGCGCGCTGTGCGCTGGGCGACCTCCTCGGCGGCGGCGACCGGGTCGGCGAAGGTCAGGCGATGGCCCAGGGCATCAGCGACCGCGGCGGCCTCACGGGCCACTGCCGCCATCAAGGTCCGGGCGCCCGGGCGGGCCAGCAGCTCGCCATTGGGCACACGCAGTAGGGCGGTGAGGGGATTGATAGCGGCGTTGATCACCAGCTTGCTCCAGACCAGCGCTTCGGAGTTGGCGACGATGTTCACCACAAAGCCGGCCCGGCGCAGCACGTCCGCTACGGGGGTCAAGCGCGGGTGAGCGCCGATCGAGATGTCACCCTCGCCGCCGGGGCGCACCCGGCCCGCTCCCAAGAGCGTTGCCCCGGTGGTGGTCACGCCCGAGGCCACCCGCTCTGGGCCGAGGGCCTGGACCAGCGCCTCGCGATTGCCCAGGCCGTTCTGCAGGGTCAACACCAGCCCTTCTGGAGAGAGACAGGCCGCCAGCTGCCGGGCGGCCCGCTCCGTTTGCCAGGACTTGACCAGTACCAGGGCCATGCCGGCACCCAAGCAGCCGGCCGGGTCGTCCGTGGCCCGCACAGGGAAAGCTATCTCGGAACCACCCGCTCCTACCAACCGGACGCCATGCGCTTGCAGCGCCTCCAGCCCCTGGGGCCAGGTGCCCAGCAGGGTGACCGCGATCCCGGCGCGCGCCAGCCGGGCGGCAAAGAGACAGGCCAATGCGCCGGTCCCGACAATGAGGACAGCATCGCCCACCGGCTGGCCCGGTTGGGGGTGCTTATGCGGCACCATCCACGTCCTCCAGAAACGCGTCCCACTCTGTTTCCGGCATCTCGATGGTATGCTCCGCCGCCGGAAACGACCCAGACTTGACATCCTCGTGGTAGGCGGACAGCGCTTCCGCAATCTCTTGGTGCAGGTGGGCGTACTGCTTGACGAACTTGGGCGTAAACCGGTCAAAGAACCCCAACAAGTCATGGATGACCAACACCTGGCCGTCGCAGCCGGCGCCGGCCCCGATGCCAATGGTCGGGATCGTCAGACGCTCGGAGACCAGGCTGGCCAGCCGGCCGGGAATGGCCTCCAGCACCAGGCTGAAGCAGCCGGCCTCCTGCAGCAACAGGGCATCGTCCAGCAAGCGGTGGGCGGCCGCTGCCGTGCGCCCCTGGGCGCGAAAGCCGCCCAACTGCTGCACGCTTTGCGGGGTCAGGCCCAGGTGGCCCATGACCGGGATACCGGCCGAGACGATGGCGCGGATCGCATCCGCCCGCTCGTGGCCCCCCTCCAGCTTGACGGCATCCATGCCGGCCGTTTGTAGGAAGCGACCAGCATTGCGCACCGCTTCCTCGACAGAGGTTTGGTACGACATGAAGGGCAGATCGCCGACCAACAGCGGGTAGCGCGCGCCACGGGCCACCGCGCGGCAGTGATGGAGCATGTCGGCCATGGTCACCTGCAAGGTATTGTCGTAGCCCAGCACCACCATCCCCAGGGAATCGCCAACCAGGATCGAGTCGATGCCGGCCCGGTCCGCGGCCACGGCCAGGGGATAGTCGTAGGCGGTCACCATGGTGATGGGCTCATCGCGCTCCTTCTTCTCCAAGAAGCCCAAAGTCGTCATCTTTTGGCGCGGGGCCTGCGCTGCAACCATAGGTATGAACCTCCTCTTTTCCTAAGACCAGCTGGGCGCAAGCTCGCCCTGCCGCTGGCGCTGCTCACGGAGGGCCAGCCAGCGCGGCTCGTCCTCCAATTGCACTTTGTTCAGATGCCGGTACAGACCATCACGGGCCATCAACTCTTCGTGCGTGCCCTGTTCGATGATCCGGCCCTCTTCCAGGACGACGATGGCGTCGGCGCTACGGATGGTGGACAGGCGATGGGCGATAATGAGTGTTGTCCGGCCCACCATGAGTCGTTCTAGCGCCTGCTGGATAAGCAGTTCCGTCTCGGTATCCACCGAGGAGGTCGCTTCGTCCAGGATCAGGATCGGCGCATCCTTGAGCACAGCCCGGGCGATGGCCAGGCGCTGCCGTTGCCCGCCCGACAGCTTGACGCCGCGCTCGCCGATCATCGTCTCGTAGCCATCCGGCAACTGGACGATGAACTCGTGGGCATTGGCCACTTGGGCGGCCGCGACCATTTCGGCCTGCGTGGCGTCCGGGCGACCAAAGAGGATATTCTCGCGCACCGTGCCATGAAAGAGGAACACGTCTTGCAACACAATGCTGATCTGTCGCCGGAGGCTCTCCACCGTCAGATCGCGCAGATCGTGTCCATCCAGCGCAATGGCTCCCTCGCACACATCGTAGAAGCGGGGGATCAACATCGCCAGCGTGGTCTTGCCCACGCCCGTCGGACCGACCAAGGCTGTGACAGAGCCGGGCGCGATGTCGAGATCGATCCCTTCCAGTACCCACTCGCCTACGGCGTAGCGGAAGCCGACGTTGCGCAGGCGGATGGCGCCCTGGGCCCGGCCGGGCAGATCCACAGCCCCGGGACGATCGGTCACGTCGGGATTCTCGTCGAGTAGCTCGGCCACGCGCTCGGAGCCGGCCAGGGCCTGTTGGACGTTCTCCCATACCCCGCTCAGGACCCGCACCGGCTGGTAGAGCATCTCCAGGTAGAGAAAGTAGGCCACCAGGTCGGCGACGGGCAGCGTTTGGCCCAGCACCATCCGTCCCCCAAAATAGATGAGGACGATGGTGCCCAACCCCGACGCAAACTCCACGAACGGGTGAAACATGGCCATCAAGCGCAGGGCGTGCAGCAACGAATCACGATAGCGGACGATGCGGTCCCAAATGTTAGCCGCCTCAATCTCCTCCCGGGTAAAGGCCTTGATCTCGCGGATGCCGGACAGGTTGTCGTTCAGCGCGGCGTTCAGCTCCCCGAGCTCCACCTGCCGCTGGCGAAAGGCGGGCCGCACATACCGGGCAAAGCCTTGCATGGCCAGCACAATCAACGGGATGGGGATCATACTCAGCAGGGCCAGCTGCCAGCTCATGCTGACCAACACCGCGGTCACGCCAACCAGCATCAGCACGTTGACCAGCACGTCGGGGATCGCGTGGGCGATCAACTGCTCGATCAGATCTGAATCGTTGACCGTGCGCGACATCAACTGGCCGGTCTGTTTGTCCTCGTAGAAGCGAAGCGACAGGCGCTGCAGGTGTTCATAGATCTCGGCTCGCACGTCGGCCACGACGTGCCACCCGGCCACGTGGGCCATATAGCTGCGGACGAACTGCAGTCCGGAACGCGCCACATAGACCAGCAGGGCGGCCAGGGCCAGTTGGCTGATGACCTCGACCGCCTCTGGTCCTGCTTCTGGATCGGTGACGGTGGAGATCATCGTCTTGACCAGCCAGGGGGCCAGCAACTGGATGCCTACGAGCAACATCATACTCGTCACCGTTAGCGCCAGCGGTCCCTTGTACTTTTTTGCGTACTTGAACACAAACCCAAGAGACTTCATGGTCCCATCCTCTGTGTGGAAATGGGTTCAACAGGCACCATTGTACCACACGGCTAGGAATCCATCCAGCCAACCTAGCGGAAATGCCAGGTCAAGCTGGTCCAGTGTGATCTTTAGTCCCGCTCCTGTCCGGACTTGTCCCTGTCCGGCCGGCGAAAGCGCCCGCGGAACTCATCAGCGGGGTAGCGGTGCTCGTTGGTCTGCAATTTGTTCAAGACCGCTGCGCTGATGTCCAGGTCCAGCGCGTTGCTCAGGCTCAGGCAGTAGATCAAGACATCGGCCAGCTCGTCGGTCACGGCGGCCCGTTCCTCCGGGTCCTCGGTGGCGGCCCGCGCTTCCGCGGCGGTCAGCCACTGGAACCGTTCCATCAGTTCCGCCGCTTCAATGGCGATGGACATGCTCAGGTTCTTGGGCGTGTGGAACGGCTGCCAGTCACGGTTGTTTACAAAGCCAGCTACAGCTTGTCGCAAGGCGCCAACGGTGGTGTCGGTATCTGATCTCATGGATCCACTCCAAGCCTGGATTCGCTCACCGGCTACCCGGCACGGTGGGCACTACTGTTGCTGTCCGGTAGCAAGATTGTACTGTGACGCGCCGTGGATGTCAACTCTTTGGATTCTAACAAAACTCTAACAATCCTCTCATATTATCCTAACGTTGCCCTGATAGCCTGGGGATAGGCAAACACGGTCCACAAGCCTATTTGTATTTGCACGAGGCTTCGAAATGCGGTATCCTTATGCTAGCCTTAGCACTCAGCTTTAGCGAGTGCTAAGGTACTT
>JASFOV010000144.1:0-9469 GCA_050116355.1 Anaerolineae bacterium | reverse complement strand
TGTAGTCGCTGCCCTGTGGATCGTCGCGCCAGCGATGGCCGATACGGGCTTGCTGGTGCGCGACAGAATCTGCTGCATAGCGGCCCTCAGCGGTATGCACGCCGGCCAAGAGCGTGTGCGTGTGGATCGAGCCGCCGGTATCGACAATCGTAACCTCGGCGACAGGTGTATCCTGTGCCACGCCGGCTGAACCGGTGAGATAGGAGACTATGCCTAGTTGGGTGGTCCTAAAGTCGGGCAGGTCTTGGAGGCTCACCATGCCGAGCGGTACGGTATGCTCGAGATCGTAGAATACATCGTCGATCCAAACGTCTTGAGTCTTGTCGGTGATGACATACTTGACATTGAAGGGCGACAGCAATCGAGGGGGCGGCACCTGCTGCAACTGCTCACGCAATCGACCATCCAGCGAGATCTCATCTTCGGGCAAAAACAGTTGTTGGAGGGTGATGTACTCTTGGGTAGGCAGCAGTCCGCCGTCATAACCGTCCAAGCTATAGATGCCGTAGCGGAGTGGTAGATTATAGCCGAGTACCTCTTTGAGCTTGGTGGCGATGATCAAGTCATAGATGGCATCGGCGGGTAGGTAGGGGCTGTACATCAGTTGTAGGTCCTCCATGTCGCCCGGATCGTACTGGATGTCGGACATGCTGAGGAAACGGAAGGGCGTCCCACTGTCGTCGGCGAGCAGGTGGGCCGGGGCGGTGCGCAGCGAGTCGTAGGCGGCTGGAGCTGTGGGGTGATTGTACTCGAGCGCTCGCCCGGCGACAAACAGTTCGATTACCAGGAGCCCGGTCAGGGCCCAGCGCCACGCCCTACGCCGGGGTAGGGCATCCAGACCATAGCCCGCCAGAAGGGCGATGCCCAGGCTGTAGAGGAGCAACCAGCGGGCAGGTGCCCGGAAGAGTGCGAATCCGGGTACCAGTTTGTACAGTACATAATACGCGGGGTTGTAGCGCCCCAATGCCAAAAAGATGCCGACGAGGGCGAGCACCAGGGCGCCGCCCGCGGCGGCCGGTACCGGGCTTGATGCCCGACGGCGAAGTAGGTGCCAAGTCCCCAACAGCGCCAATGCCAGCCCGGCCAATCCAACGTAGGCCACATACTCGCTAAAGGGCGGGTCCCAAATGTAGGGTGGCAGGAACGCCTTAAAGAAGAGCGCGGGGCTCAGCGAGAACGAGGTGGCCAGATTATAGGGCAGGCCGCCGCTGCGCACTGAGGCTTGCGACAGCTCCAGGGTGGGGATGATCTGGCCCACGGCCAGGACAATCCCCAGAAGGCTCATAGCCGCCAGCGCAGCCAGACTCCACAGCTCGCCAGGTGTTTTGGTCTTGTGGACCAGTGCGCCCCGCAGCGCGAGCCACAGCGCGCACAGGCCGGCGCCGACGATGACGATGTAGGCCGCCTGGGTGTGGCCAGCCAGCAACACCAGACCGATGATGCCAGCCCCAAGCAGGGTGGCCAGCCAGCGCCGGTGCGGTGGACGTTCGCCATCGGCTACAACATGGATGCAGAGCAGAAGCCAGGGCAACCAGGCCGACGTGTTGAGCTGGTTCACGTGGCTTGCTTGCGCGCCCACAAACCCGCCGAAAGCAAAGGTCGCTGCACCGAGAAAGGCGGCCAGGACACGGAGCGACATGGCTTTGCGAGCGAACAGATAAGTGCCGGCTCCGGCCAGCCACACGTGCAGGACGATGCTCCAGGCCAGGTGCTTGGGGGCGGAGAGCCAGATGAACGGCCAGTGCAGGGGGTACAGGACCGCAACCTGAGAATTGGCTAATAGGGGAGTGCCCATGAACAGGTACGGATTCCAGAGGGGCAGCTGACCGGCGCGCAGAGCGGCATTGGCAAACTCACGGTAGGGGTAGAAGTAGGCGAACATGTCACGGCTGGTCAAGATCTGATTGCCAACGGCGATCTTCCAGAAGAAGATGATGGCCAGTCCGGCCAAGACGACCAGCGCCAACAGATCAAGCCAAGCTGTGTCGCGAAAACGGGTTCGTAGCTGGTCGCTCATGGTTGCCACTCCAGGCGGAACAGCCAGCCCGTCTCCCGATCACGGGTGTTGAAGAGCGGAATCTCTAGTTCGGCGACGGGCACCAACGTGCGGAGGGCCTGTTCGGTCTTGATAAAGCCAGCCATGAGCCCACCATCGTCCAGGAGGTAGACCGGTCGCCCGCGGGCACGCATGGCCTCGAGAAAGACCGTCCATTCACCTTCCGTCCAACTGTCATACGGCCGGATGGCATCGCGAGCTGCATAGAGCGTGACCGCCCCCGCGTTGAGCGAGGCACCAATAACCGCCTCGGGTGGCGTCAGGTCAGCCAAACGATCGAAGGCAGCCCGGTGTTCGGGACGCATGTAGCCAAAAGATGCCCACCCGGGACGCCAGAGGTTGTCGATCATCGCCCACCGGGAGAGCGCCAGGCTCAACAGCACCCAGGCAACGACAACCGCTGACAGCAGGCCCGCGCCCAGACGAGAGGTCTGGCCCCGGACCAGTCGCCGCGCGCTCTGGACAAGCCGGACAGCGCCATATGCGACGGCTAGATCCACAAAGGGGAAGAGCGATATCAGATCGCGCAGACGAAGGGAGTGGTAGGATAGATGTACCAACAGCACGGCAGCAAAGGCGCTGCCCAGCACCAGGGATGGGCGCGGGTGTCTGCGCGCCAGTTGATAGGCGCCATAGAGGGCAAGCGGCAACAGATAGCCCCATTCGCCAGCGACCAGCGCGTCACGCACCATCTGTATGGCCACTGGGCCGATGTGTTCCAGTCCCATGAGCGGCAACTCGGTTGTCTCGGTGGCCAAGGGACCGCCGAACACGCGCCAGCGATAGAGGATGTCGGGGAAGGCAGCAACCAGCGCTGCCGCGAAAAAGAGGAGTAGGGGCGCCACGGCGGCGCCCCAAAATCTCTTGTCTGCAGCAGCACCGCCTCGTCCAAGGTATCGGCCACGGATACCCAAGACCACGGCCACGATGACGGGCAGGGCGAGCACCAACTGGGTGTGCCGGACCCAATAGGCCCAGGCGAAAAAGACCCCGGCCAGGAGGAATGACAGCCGGCCGCGTTGCCCGTCGCCGAGCTGGCGCATGCCACGCAAGGCGAAGAGAAGGACCAACACGGTGAAAAGCTGGGCTGGTGCGTCGGCCATGGGCACCAGGAGCCGGTCGACGTACTCGGGCGAGGTGGCAAGCAGCGCTGCAGCTAGCGCGCCGGTGATGTAGCGGACCGCCTTAGGCTCGGCCCGCAGCGTTTCCTGAACAAGGAGCCATGTAGCGGCCACCCCTAGCAGGGCGACGAGGGGCGTGGTGATGTACAGGCCGGTCTCGCCGAAAAGCAGGTATCCGCCGGCCAGTAGCACCGATGCGCCGGTGGCCCAGACGCTGGGACAATCGCCCAGATCGTTGCGCGGGATGTGGTAGCCGACGGGCTGCAAGGGAGCCCAGGCGATATCGAGAGGAATCACGGTTTCGAACAGGGAGAAGCGGTGCAGAAAGGTGCCGCGCTCCGCCAGATCGACGCCCATCTGGGCGTAAGCGTAGGGGTCGCTGGCTGTGGCGCCGTGCGTCCGCTTGCCAAAATACACGACGCCCGCCCAGGTCAAGGTCAGGATCAGCAGCATGGCGACAGTCCAGCGCCAAAAGGCGGCCCTTTCCTCGAGCAGGTAGGAGATGACATAAAGTTGGCACAGGATGGCGTAAATGGTGGCAGCCAGGACTATGCCGTCCACGTACAAGAGGGACAGTAGGGGATTGGGGAAGGCCAGCCCTTGCCAGGGGATAACGGTGATGCCCCAGCCATGATACAGGAGCCAGAGGGCGGTGGCGGCATAGGCGCCGAACAGGGGCGTCAGCGTGAGGAGAACCGGCCATTGCCGTTTTCTCCAGAGCAAGAGGCTCTGGGGCAGAAGCAGGGCCAGGAAAGCCAAGGGTGCGGTCCACAAGGGCCAGCCGAACCGGCCCGTCAGTACCAGGCCAAGCCCCAGCAGGTGTAGAACCGCGAGCAAGATCTCCACGGCGGGTCGGGCCGGCTGGAGATCAACAGAGGTCTCTCTTCCTTGAGCCGCGCGGGCCGGTAGATTGAAGGCGAGAATGTCGAGTTGGACCCGCACAGTAGCCGAGAGGGGCATGTGGCGGAAGGCATAGGCCAGTATGCCGACCAGGGACAGTAGGGCCAAGCTGTAGGGCCAGATGCGGGCCGACCAGCCAGGCCAGGAGAGAAAACGACCCACGATGGTCAGCAAACCGACGAGGCAGACCCACAACTCGTACCAGGCCAGCGCCCGGCGGGCAGACGGCTGTTGCCGCCGGCGCGGCCCGACCAGGATCCGAAAAGCGATCAAGAGCCCGGCGACAAAGAGCACACCCAAGGCCACATACAGCACCCACAGACCCCCGAGCGGGCCAGGCTCGGCCACAGCCAGATACTCAGGGCTGAGCAATCGTTTCAATGCATCGAGCATCGTCCGCCCTCACGGCTGTTCTTCGGGTCCGTCCAACCGGTACAGACGGAAGGAGGTGGTGCCATCTCGGCGCTCGGTCTCAAGGATGGGCACTAAGGTGAAACCGGCTTGTTCCAGGCCCGACATGATTTCGTGGCTGTCGCGGAAGCTGGGAAAGGCAATATAGCGCGACTCCCGGCGATAGACATAGGCATCGTGGATCAGATCCGCCAAATCGGGGTACCAGTGCAGGCGCAGCGCAGCGCCATGCAGGTAGAAGCGGTAATGGTAGCCCAGCCAGTAATGATACAAAACTGAACCAGCGGGGGCTTGGTCTCGCAGGTAGGCGGCCAGCTCATCGATGCCATCATAGGCCCCGTGGTCGCCACCGACGGGCACCCGGCTCTGAGCCGCCAGGGTGACCGGTCGCAGCAACCCGAGGCCAATGATGAGCAGTAGTAGCATGACATATAATGGGCGCCAGTGGCGAGCGGGCAGCGCTCGACCCAGGGCAACCCATGCCCGCGCCGCCAGCAGGGCAACCAACGGCACCAAGCCCAGGAGATAGCGGTCCCAGATCTGAAAGCCGACGAGCCAATGCAAGAGCAGCATGGCTACAACAAAGCCCATCAGCACCCAGTCGATCGTGGCTGGCCGGGGAATGACCCTGATAGCGAAGCTGGATAGCGGCCAAGCCATGATACTGGCCACCAGAAAGAGACCAAAGACGGGCGATGCCCAGAAGGCGCCCAGCACGTCTAACCAGGAGATGGCACGCGCTCCCAAGCGCTGGACATCGATGTGGCCCAAGTCCCCGTAACTGATGAACCCTTGTTGCCAAAACCCAGGCTTTTGGAGACGAGCAGCGTCCCAGGCGATGACGCCGACAAGCACCAGGGCAAACCCAAGCAGAAACAGCAGCCAGGCACGCCGGTTGCGCCGGTCGCGGGCGGCGGGCACCAGCAGACCGAGGGCAACGACCAGGGGCAGGAATAGGAGGCCTTGCTGTTTGGTGGCTACCGACAAACCGAGCCACAAGCCGGCCATGCCCAATCGCCCCCGGGCGGCAGCAACCACACTGCCGAGAACCAGGGCCACCAGCAGCGGGTCGGTGAAGGCGGTCGAGGCGAACAGGATATCAATGGGGGACAGGGCGAGCAACAGGGCGGCCAGAAGGCCGGTGATTGCATCGCGAAAGAGTGCCCAGCCCAAGGCATAGATCAAGGCGATGCTGGTCATACTGGCAAAAAGGCTGGGCAAGCGAGCCAGCGTCTCGCGCGCCCGGATATCGGCCGGCCCCGGGGAGCCCGCTAGGTAGGTGAGAGCCAAGGTGTACGGATGTAACGGCGGCTTGTCCACCGGCTCTTCATTGAGCATTGCGTCCGCACCACTGGCGATCTGTAGCCCCCAGGTGGCGTACAAAGCTTCATCCTCCAGGAAGCGATTCTGGTTCCAGGGCATCAGGCGCAGCGCCAGACCCAAGAGCAGGATCGCGATCAGGAAGGCGTAGTGGGTCAATGGATGGCTGGGCTTCATATGTCACCGAGCTGTGCAGCCCATAGTGCGATGCCGGGGTGGTCAATCAACCACCCGGTACTTGAGCAACGTCCAGAAGGCAATCGGAGCGTCCCGCCAACCGATCTTTTTCCCCTCATGATACTCGCGCCCATAGTACGAGATCGGAACTTCAAAGATGCGGTGGCCCCGCTTCAGGATCTTGGCGGTAATCTCCGGTTCGAATTCGAAGCGTCGCGACCGCAAGGGAATGTCCTTGACAATGTCGGCGCGGAAGCACTTGTAGCAGGTCTCCATGTCGGAGAGGATGGTGTTGTACAGAATATTGGTCGTCAGCGTTAGGAGCTTGTTGCCAAGCATGTGCCAGAAGAGCATGGCCTTACGCGGACCTAGAAAGCGACTGCCATAAACAACAGCCACCCGGCCTTCTACAATGGGTTGCAGGAGTTTTGGATAGTCGCGGGGATCGTACTCCAAGTCGGCATCCTGAATGATCAATACGTCGCCAGTCGCGTGCCGGATCGCCGTCCGGACAGCGGCGCCCTTGCCTTGGTTGCCCTCGTGGTAGAAGATGAGCAAGTCGCCCTTCTCTTGTTCCTGGGCTAGAATTTCGCGCGATCCATCTGTGGAGCCGTCGTCGACGACGACGATCTCCTTTTCGATATCAGGTAGTTCAACAGCTCTTACCTGGTTAAGTATCTCGCTGAGCGTTTCGCGCTCGTTGTAGACTGGCATTAGCACCGACAGTTTCATGACCGTCCTCCTTGGCAATCGCGGCTATTATAGCCGAATTGGAGGGGGAGGGCAAGATTGATCACCGCGAGCAAGGATGGGATAGGTTGCTGGGCGGGGAGAATCGTGGTAGAATGGCGCTGGGAGAGCTGACCCGTGACGATCTACATCGATGTGTCGGCGGCGGTGCACGCCAAAGCAGGGATTGGCCGGTATGCCAGCAGCCTGGCTCAGGCCCTTGTCGCTCAAGAGCCGGGCCGGTTCGCTCTCTTTTACAACCGGGTGGCGGGATCTCGCCCGCCCGCTGGGCTTGGATCGATTCCTGCCCGAACCGTACGGGCGGGCTACAAACCGTGGCGCATGGCAGTGTGGGCCGGACAGGTGGCCAGGGTGAGTTTTGATCGACTGGTGCCAGGCGCCAAGTTGTTCCATGCGACGGAACACCTGCTCCTCCCGCTACGGGACATCCCGACTGTGCTTACGATCCATGATATGATCTTTGCGCTGTTTCCCGAGCATCAAAAGCGCCTGAACTACTGGTACCTCAATGCAACGATGCCGCTCTACTGCCAGCGCGCTTCGGCCATTGTCACCGTTTCCCAATCTAGCAAGCGCGACATTGTGGCGCTTTATGATGTAGAGCCGGACAAAGTCTCTGTGATCTACGAAGCGGCCGCCCCTGGGTTCCGGCCTGTTTCGCGCGAACAGGCAAGAGCGACCGGAGAACGATATGGCCTCCCAGACCACTATTTGGTCCACGTGGGAACCATCGAACCGCGGAAGAACTTGACACGCTTGGTCGAAGCGCTGCAGCTGTTGCACGAACAAGGCCTGACAATCCCGTTGGTGGTGGTCGGTGGAAAGGGTTGGCTCTACGAGGGGTTTTTCCAGCGGCTCGAGGACTTGGAGATCCGGGACAGGGTGCATTTCCCGGGGTACGTAGCCGATGCCGATCTCCCGGCCCTATACCAAGGGGCCACAGCGGCGGTCGTACCATCGGTGTACGAGGGTTTTGGCTTGCCAGTGCTAGAGGCGATGGCTTGTGGGACGCCTGTTCTGGCGTCCCACGTCTCCAGCCTGCCAGAGCTCGGCGGTGACGCCGCACGCTATTTTGATCCGTACTCAACGGAGGACATTGCGCATGCCATCCGCAGCGTGTGGTCTGATAACGATCTTCAGGCAGAGATGAGCCAGGCGGGGCAGGCCCAAGCTGCCAAGTTTTCTTGGGCTCAGGCTGCGAAAGAGACGCTGTCTGTATACGAGCGCTTGCTGCTATAGAATATTGGGTGGCGTAGGCAACCCTGCCGAGCCAGCGCTAGAGGTCATAGATCTCGGAGTACTTGGTTTGTATGTATTCCAGAAATGGTCCAGTGCGGATGGGGCCGCCTGTTTCCCGTTCGATCAGTTCCACAGGAGTATACTTCCGGCCATGGACATGGATATGGTCGCGCATCCAGTCCAGCAGCGGGCTGTACTCTCCCGCTTTGATTGAGGCCGGAATCTCGGGTTGGTCTGCCACGGCCAGGTTGTAGAGCTGGACGGATAGAAGGTTGCCGAGCGCATAGGTCGGAAAATAGCCAATGAGGCCATGGGACCAGTGCACATCCTGCAGGACACCCTGGGCGGCATCTGCTGGACGGATGCCCAGATACTCTTCCATTCGGTCATTCCAGAGCTCCGGGAGGTCTGCGATCTTGACTTGACCCTGGATCATCAAGTTCTCGATCTCAAAGCGCAAGAAGATGTGCAGGTTGTAGGTCACTTCGTCAGCCTCGACGCGGATGAAAGAAGGGTGGACGCGGTTGATGGCCCGGTAGAAATGCTCAACGCTTATCCCGTCCAACTGGATGGGGAAATAGTGTTTGAGGCGGGGCAGCCAGTGTATCCAGAAGCCGCGGCTGCGGCCAACGATGTTCTCCCACAGTCGTGATTGGGATTCGTGGACGCCGAGGGATGCCCCACTGCTCAATAGGGTGCGATTCAGGGTGGGATCAAAGCCCTGATTGTACATACCGTGACCCGACTCGTGAATAGAACCAAAGATCGCAGTCTTGAACTGGTGGGGGTAGACCCGGGTCGTGAGACGTACATCATTCGTGGAAAATGAGGTGGTGAAGGGATGGGCCGCAATGTCCTGGCGGCCACGATCAAAGTCAAAGCCCAAGGCGGTCAGCACCTCTATTCCAAACTCCCACTGCTTGTCCCTGTCAAACCCCTGATCGAACAAAGAGCCATCGACGGCCGCCACACGGTCAGAGATAGCCTCAACCAAAGGAACCAGACCAGCCCTCATCTCTTCGAATAGGGCTGCAACTTGGGCCGTCTTCATTCCCGGCTCAAACTCGTCGAGCAGCGCATCGTAAGGATTCTCGTCATAGCCAAGCGCTTCAGCCTTTTGCAGGGTTAGATCCACGATCTTTTCCAACTGGGGCTCAAAACGCGCAAAATCCGACCGGGCGCGGGCCTGTTGCCAGAGAGAATGGCCCAATGAAGTGGCTTGTGCCAAGTCGGCCACAAGCGCTGTGGGTAGCTTGCGAGCTCGGTCATACTCCCGCCGTGTGACGCGGACGAGGCTGGCCTCCAGCGAGTCATAGTCCAAATCGCCGCTGCGAGCTTCCAACTCCTCTAAAAGTTGGCCGATCTCATCGGCGACGAACCACTGGTGCGCCGTCTTGCCCAAGGTACTGACTTGCTCGGCGCGACTCTCAGCCCCAGCAGCGGGCATGTAGGTTTGCATATCCCAGTTCAGGACGGCGGCGGCCTTGCGTAGATC
>JASFOV010000143.1:0-9481 GCA_050116355.1 Anaerolineae bacterium | reverse complement strand
AGTGTGGGGATGGCCGTGCGAGGATCGAATGTCGCTTTTCTGCATTGACATTGGCAATACCAACGTCGTCATGGGCGTGTACCAAGGGGTGGAATTGCTGGCCCATTGGCGCATCGCTACCGATCATAACAGAATGGCTGACGAGTATGCGATGCTGATCCTCGACCTTTTTGATCGCGCCGCCCAGGATCCTGCTGCGGTTGAGGGCGTCATCATGGCCAGCGTCGTGCCGCCGCTGACCGGGATCTTTGCCAAACTGTCACAGCGCTATTTTGACCAGAAGCCCTTGGTGGTCGGTTCTGGTATACGAACGGGCGTCCGCGTTCGCCTTGACAGCCCTGCGGAGGTCGGCGCTGATCGCGTGGTGAACGCTGCAGCGGCCTATCGTCGTTACGGCGGACCGGCTTGTATCGTGGACTTGGGGACGGCCACGACCTTTGACATTCTATCTGTCCAGGGGGACTATTTGGGAGGGGCCATCGCGCCGGGCATCGGCATCGCTGCGGAGGCGCTGTTCCAGCGGACGGCCAAACTGCCCCGCATCGACGTCGTCCGCCCACCCACCGTCATCGGCAAGAGCACTGTCCAGGCCATGCAGTCGGGGCTATTCTTTGGCTATGTGGGCCTGGTCGAGGGCCTGATCGCTCGATTTCGAGCTGAGATGGGACCCGAGATGAAGGTCATCGCTACTGGCGGTTTGGCAGCTACCATTGCTGCCGAGACGCCGGTCATCGACGTAGTAGATCCCTGGCTGACCCTCGACGGGCTGCGCCTCATCTGGGAGATGAACCAAGCACCCCACAGTGGGGAGTAGCCCATTTGTCATCTGTCCGAAAGGTGCATGTGTGATGATGGTCCTCGAAGACAAGTCGATTGTTCTAGGGGTCACCGGCGGGATCGCGGCCTACAAGGCGGTTACCCTGTGCAGTCAACTGGTCAAAGCTGGCGCGGTCGTAGACGTCATCCTTACCGACGCGGCGCGACAATTTGTCGCGCCGTTGACGTTCCAGGCATTGACCCACCGCCCGGTGGTTGTCGAGATGTTCAGCCTGTTGGCCGAGACCGAAATTGGCCACGTGACCTTGGCCCGGCGTGCCGATTTGCTGATCATCGCCCCGGCCACGGCCAATTCGATCGCCAAACTGGCTGCGGGTCTGGCTGACAACATGCTGACAACGACCGCACTCGCGACCGAGGCCCCCATTCTTCTGGCTCCGGCCATGGAAAGCCATATGTGGGCCAACCCTTTGACCCAGGACAATGTGACCCGGCTTTGCCAAAAACGTGACGTGACCCTCGTCGGACCTGGCGAAGGGCGGCTGGCTTCGGGCGCCAGAGGTGTGGGCCGTATGGCCGAGCCGGAGGAGATCCTTGATGCCGCGCAGGCGGTATTGGGTCGCTCCGGCCCGCTGGCAGGGCGCGGGGTAATCGTCACGGCCGGGGGCACGCGTGAACCACTGGATCCTATCCGCTTCCTGGGCAATCGTTCCTCCGGGCAGATGGGCTACGCCTTGGCCCGCGCCGCCCGCGACAAGGGCGCCACGGTAACTCTGATCAGTACTACGAACCAGCCCCCGCCATACGGTGTGGATAGGGTGTCCGTCGAGACTGCGTCTGAGATGCGTACAGCCGTGTTCGCTGCACTGCCAGACGCCTGCGTTTTGATCATGGCCGCCGCCGTTGCCGACTATCGACCAGCGAAGGCCGCTGCCCAAAAGATCAAGAAGGGAGAGGGTGATTGGGTCCTTTCCTTGGCCCGCACGCCCGATATCCTGGCCGATGTAGCGCAGGTGCGCCGCTCCGATCAGGTGATGGTGGGCTTTGCTGCTGAGACTCAGGACTTGCTGGCCAACGCCCGATCCAAACTGCAGCGCAAGCGCCTGGATCTGATTGTGGCCAACGATGCCCTTCAGGCCATGGGCGCTGGTAGCAGTCAAGTCACGATCATTGCTGCTGATGGAAGCGTTGAGGAGTTGCCCCTCCAGTCCAAATCGCAGGTGGCGGAGCACCTGCTCGCCCGCATAGTCCGCCTGCTGGCCAAGCAGGAATGAGCGGCGGGCGCCGAGCGTGCGCGCCAAGCACGTACCGTCGATAGGAGGTCAAGATACCTGTGGCCAAGACCTGGCACAATGCCATCACGGACGTACCAGGCATCCGCATTGGACATGGTACCGACTTGGAGGCCATGACCGGCTGCACGGTCGTCCTCTGCCCTTTCAAGGGGGCGGTTGGCGGCGTTGACCAACGGGGTGGGTCGCCCGGCACGCGGGAGACCGACTTGTTGCGGCCCATGCATCAGGTCCAACGGGTCCATGCGGTGCTGCTATCTGGGGGCAGCGCCTTTGGTCTGGATGCGGCAAGCGGCGTTGTCCGTTGGCTGGAGGAGCGCGACATCGGTTTTGACACCCGGGTGGCTAAGGTGCCCATTGTCCCGGCAGCCATTCTCTTTGACTTGGGCATGGGCAAGGCGGACGTGCGGCCCGACGCGGCGATGGGCTATGCCGCCTGCGAGGCGGCAACGGATGGTCCCGTGATCGAGGGCACTGTGGGTGTTGGGACCGGCTGCCGGGTGGGTGCCATCCTCGGCCCGGGGCGGGCTAGCAAGTCCGGCGTTGGCAGTGCCAGTGTTGATCTGGGCGGGGGCCTGGTCGTGGGCGCGCTGGTCGCTGTCAACGCATTTGGCGATGTGGTCGATCCCCGCTCGGGCCGGATATTGGCCGGCGCCCGGGCGCTTCGTGGCGAAGGCTTTGCCGACACGCTGGCCACGATGAAAGGGCTGATCGGCAAGTCTATCCTGCGCTTTGCCGATCGGGGGAATACGGTAATTGGCGTGGTGGCCACCAATGCCAAGCTGAGTAAAGAGGAAGCCAATAAGGTAGCCCAGATGGCTCAGGATGGTGTGGCCCGGGCCATCCGGCCTGCCCATACCATGCTGGACGGCGATACTCTGTTTGCCGTGGCCACCGCCCAAAAGCGAGCCGATGTGAATCTGGTGGGTGCGTACGCGGCTGAGGCTGTCGCCGCAGCCATTGTCCGCGCGGTACAAGCGGTCCCGGCGGAGGGGCTTGAGCTGCCGGAGCATGATAGCCCCCTGACTGTGCCCGAACCGCCTGCTGCCGAGAGAGGTTTTTCGCGAGAGGAGCCGGAAGCAACGGGGACGTCTTCCACATCCCCAGTCTCTGAAGTCGGGCCATAGAGTATGAGCAGACCATGACAGTATCTCTCTTTGCCGGCCTGGATCGCCAGTCCCCTCTGTTCCGGACCTGGACGGTCACGGAACTGACTGAGTATATCAAGGACCTGCTTGAGCTGGACCCCGAGCTCCAAGAAGTGCAACTCACGGGCGAGATCTCAAATTTCAGCCGGGCTTCTTCTGGGCACTTGTACTTTACGCTGAAGGATGCCGGTGCTGTGATCGACTGTGTGATGTGGCGGTCGTCTGCGGCGCGTCTGGGCTGGCGTCCGGCGCAAGGGGACGCCGTTCTGGCCACGGGGCGCGTTTCGGTCTATCCGGCGCGGGGACGGTACCAACTCTACGTGGAGCAGATGCGACCGGCAGGGTTGGGTGACCTGCATGCTCGCTTTGAGCAACTTCGCGACCAACTCCGGCAGGAGGGGCTGTTTGACGAGGAGAGAAAGTGCCCGCTGCCGCCCTTCCCGCGGCTGATAGGCATTGCCACATCGGCCCAAGCAGCCGCCCTGCGCGATGTGCTGAACATATTGCAGCGCCGCTATCCGTTGGCCCGTGTCATCTTGGCTCCAACCTTGGTGCAGGGAGATGGGGCGCCGCCCCAGATCGTGGCCGCTCTCCGGACGCTGGATGCTTTGGTGGATATCGATGTCATCCTCCTTGTCCGGGGGGGCGGTTCGCTGGAGGAGTTGTGGGCATTCAATGACGAGCGTGTGGCGCGGGCCATCGCTGCCTGCCAGCATCCGGTGGTCAGTGGCGTAGGACACGAGACCGACTTTACCATCAGTGACTTTGTAGCTGACGTGCGGGCGCCAACCCCCTCAGCCGCTGCGGAACTGGTTGTGCCCGACCAGGCGGACCTACGCCCGCGGATCGAAGGCTGGGTGACTCACCTAGCGAACGGGATGCGTCGCCAACTCGATGGGATGCGGCAGGATTTGGCGCATCAGCAGAGGGTGCTGCAACGCCTCTCACCCAAGGCGCGCATGGATCTTCTCCGCCAGCAGGCGGACGATCTGAGCCGACGGGCGGATCAAGCGCTGGCCCAGGCGCTAGCTGGGCGCCGGTCCGAACTGGTCAGCCTGCGGGCACGCCTGGATGCTCTCAGCCCCCAGGCGACCTTGGAGCGCGGGTATGCTATTGTGCGCCAAAGAGATACCAGCGCAGTGGTGCGCACTGTCGCGCAGGTGCGTGGAGGGGACAAGCTAGACATCCGGGTGTCCGATGGAGAATTTGGCGCCCAGGCCGAGGGTTGAGCCTGGTCGATCGCTACGACTTGAAGGAGAGAGCACACGATGCGTGACGAACTCGAGGGATTTTCGTTCGAGCAGGCCTTCCGTGACTTGGAGGTCACCGTCCAACGTCTGGAGAGTGGAGATCTGACCCTGGAGGAGGCCATTGGCCTCTACGAGCAGGGCATGCGCTTGGCTCAAGCTTGCAATGATGCCCTCGATGCCGCCGAGCTCCGTGTCGAGCAGTTGGACGGGTTGGTGGATCCGGAAACATAGGACAGGGCAGTCGTCGCCCAACTCTGCAACCCCATGCAGCGCAGTCACCAAATCCCCGGCACCAGCCGGAAGCGGGTCTGTTGGGCATAGGCCTCATAGCCGTCCAACTCGGCTTGTAGGGCCCGGTCCTCTACCTTGGTACGCGTGACAATGGCGACCCCGACCAGCGCAGCCGGGATCAAAGCCCACAGCGAGCCGAGGACAATGGCCACTGCCAGATCAAAGGCGAGTGCACCCAAATAGCCGGGGTGGCGCACCATCCGGTAGGGACCAGCGGTGGCAACCTCATGCCCCCGCTCACGGTCGATGTGAAACACACCATAGAAGTGCTGATTGGCGGCCATGGCCCATATCGTCCATAGCGAAGCCAACAACGCCACGACGAGTGCGCCGGCTTGGACGGTGGGCGGCAGCGGGGTCGACCAGCCAAAGCGCTGATCCAGACCAGCTACGATCAGAATCAAGAGCGGGCCATAGAGGAACATCGTGGCGGCCAGCACCCGGTCCAAATCACGGGGTCCTTCGCTCTGGACGCGAGCGGCCAGCAACTCGGGGTTGGTTGGGATCAGGGCCAGCGCTGTGATCACTTGGTTGAGCAGGAGCAGGCCAATGTAAGCCCAGCCCATAGCCCACTCCAGCCGCCCGGCTGAAAGGAACAGCGCGATGGCCTGAATGAGGATTATGACAGCGGCCTGGACGGCCCATTTCACGAGACCTGGCCTCACGTCTGGGTCCTGCCGGGGATGCTCTTTGGATGGTTGGACGGTCATGGTTCGGCGTTCTCCTTTCCCTGTGTGAGGGGCAGATTCTTTCCAGCCGGCTCTCCTCGACGCAGAACCAAGGACTATTGTACACCAACCTGGTGCATCCAACTTGACAATCAGGCGCGCGCTTCTGACAGGAGGTCGCCAACTTGCTGACAGCACCTGTCACACGCTGACATGTGAGCAGCTGGAGGTGGGTGACGATCGGGCCCTATCTCTCCTGACCTATGATGCGGAACAGCGTCCCGCCTGCGATATCGGTTAGATAGAGTTCCCCCGACTCGTCCTGGCCAAAGGAGCTGATGCGCGCGTCCGCCTGACCTAGCTCGGCGTTTTGCCAGGCGCCATCGCCGCTGCGGACCAACCCCCAGATTCGCCCGCTGCAATAGTCGCCGTAGAGGTAGATGCCGGACAGTGCGGGGAAGGCTTGCCCCCGGTATACATAGCCGCCCGTCACCGAACAGCCCTGTGCGTGGTTGTATTCGGCTACCGGCAGTGTGAGACCTGCTGGATCACAGTCGCTTCCGTCGGGATAGCAGTGGAGTCCTTCCATGATCGGCCAGCCATAGTTCTGACCACTGGAGCTGCCGGCGGGTTGGACGTTGACTTCTTCGTAGATGTTCTGGCCCACATCAGCGATATACAGGTCACCGGTCAGCCGGTCGAATGAGTAGCGCCATGGATTGCGCAGCCCGATGGACCAAATCTCATCCCGCACACCGGGACTTCCGACAAAGGGATTGTCGGCCGGAACGGTATAGGGCGATCCGCCGTCCACGTCAATGCGCAGCATAGCGCCGAGTAGCGTTTGTGGGTTCTGGCCGTTGCCGTACCGGTCGCCCGCGCCACCACCGTCTCCCGTGCCGATATAGAGGTAACCGTCTGGGCCGAATGCCAGGTGGCCGCCATTGTGATTGGCGGCCGGCTGAGCCACGACGAGCAACACCGTCTCGCTGGCCGGGTCGGCTCGCCCCGGATCGGAGCCCACGGCAAAGCGCGATACCGTGGTATCTCCGCGCAAATCTGTGTAGTTCACGTAAAAGAACCCGTTGCTGGCATAGTCCGGATGAAAGGCGAGGCCCAAGAGCCCTCGCTCGCTCTGAGAGGCGCTCACCCGTTCTGAGATGTCCAGAAAGGGGGTATCCGTCAGTTGGCCGTCTTGCAGCACTCGAATGCGCCCCGGCTTTTCGATTACAAACAGCCGGCCACTCCCATCCCCCGCATGAGCGATGCCTACTGGCGTGTCCAGACCACTGGTGATCTGTTCCAATTCGATGCGGACCGAAGCCGGGTCGCCTGGCCCGGAAATCGGCGTTGGTGTGGCGCTGGGCACTGGAACCGGAGTATCGGTTGGGATCGCTGTGTCGCTAGGTGCCACGCTGGGCGTCTCGGAAACCGGCGTATTGCTGGGTGGAATCGCTGTCGGTGTGTTTTCCGGCGGGTTCGCGGTGGGGGTATCTGGTATTGGTGTTGCAGTCGGCGTCTCACTCGGCGGAATCGCTGTCGGCGTGGCGCTTGGTGGCGCAGCGGTTGCCTCGCCTGCGATCGTGGTGGCGGGCGCTGTCGGCTCGGCGGCATTATCGAAATTGCAGGCCCCCAGGCCGATCAGCAGCGCCAAGGACAACACCCAAATTGGTACCCATTTTGAACGCATGTTGAGTCTCCTATTATCTGTGCTGGACCTATGGTACTGCATGATGGGGGACTGTGCAGTACCGATCATCACGTTCGGGGGATATTAGGACAGGCCCCCCATCAGGAGCAGGATCATGATGGCTGCCGTCTGCAGCAGAAACAACGGCAGGCCAGCCACCAGGTAGTCGCGCATTGTGTAGCGACCGGCGTCGCGCACCAGCAAAAAGTCGGCATTTGTCAGCGACGTGGCGTACGAGGCGCCGACGGCGATGGCGATAGCGATGGCAAAGGTTTGGGGTGAGAGATCCATGGCCAGAGCCAAGTTGACTGCGACCGGTGTGATGAGCGCTGCCGCTACCGAGTTGGAGACCACTTGCGTGATGGCGACAGCGAACAGGTACACGAGCAACAGCACCCCCGCCGGGCCGATGCTGTCGCTCAGACTGGCCAGGTAGCCAGCCACCAGCCCGGCGATCCCGGTCTTTTCCAGGGCCATGGCCAACGGTAGCATGCCGCCGATGAGGACCAGCAGACTGCCGTCGATACTGCGATAGGCGCGCCCAACACTGATGCACCTAGTCAGGATCAGCAACAAGACGGCTGCCAAACTTGCGGTCGCCAACGGCAGCAACCCTGTTACCACACAGGTGACCATCAGGGCCAAGATGGCCAGGGTTCGACCCGCCTTGGCCGTAATCCGGTCGCCCAGCTGGGGTCCCAAGTGGGTGACCATGACCAGGTTTAGGTCACGGTCGATCTGGCGCAGGTAGGCAATCGGGCCCTGGACCAACAGCGCATCGCCAGTTTCCAGCCGGCATTGAGGCAGATTGTCGTGGATGGCAGTTTGACCACGGTGAACGGCGACGATGTTCAGCCCGTAGCGCTCCCGGAAACCGATCTGGGCCAAGGTCCGGCCCACCAATTGAGAGCGGAAGGGAACCATCAGCTCCGCCATGCGCAGGGATTCTCCTTCAAGTTGGTTGAATTCGTCCAGAGGCATCGTTCCCTTGGGTTCCAGGTGGTGCAAGCTAGCGGCTTGCAGGATGTCGCCCCGTGGCCCTTCTACGACCAAGATGTCGTCCCGTTCCAGCATCCAGTCGGGCGAAGCAGGCTGCAAATTTCCTCCGTGTCGCCGGACGGCCAGGACATTCAAGCCAAAGTCAACCCTTAGCCCACTGTCAGCCAGACGCTGTCCGGCCAGATCCGAGTGAGAACGGACGCGTAGACGGTACAGCTGTCGATCTAGATCGTAGGCATGCTCTACTTCGTCCAGGGTGGGAGGCTGCGGTTCCTCGACCATGTCACGCCGTAGGAGCTTGCGCCCGGCATACAAGAACCATACGATCGCCAGGAGCAACGAGACCACTCCATAGGGTAACAGGCTGAAAAAGCCTAGCGGTTCTTGGCCGCTGGCAACCAACAGGTCGCTGACGACAATGTTCGAGACGGTGCCGATCAAGGTCAACAGGTTGCCCATGGTGGCGGCCGCGACCATGGGCAACAGGAGCTGCGAAGCCGGTTGCCGGGATTGGCGCGCAATCCGCAGTACGGCCGGCATCAGGGCCGCAACCACCAACAGGCTGCCCAGGACGCTGCTCATCAACCCGGCGGCTAGCATGAGCACAAGGAGCAAAACGCCCAATCCACGGTCGCTGACCCGGACGATCCGGTTGGCCACCATGGCCGCCACGCCTGTATCATAGATCCCCGCGCCCAGTACAAAAACGCTGGCCACAATGGCGATCACCGGCTGGCCAAAAGCCGAGAATGCCTCAGTGGGAGTCAATACGCCGGTCAGGATCAGGGCCAGCATCGACGACAACGCCGTCAGGTCAGTCCGCAGTCGCCGTGTCGCCAGTGCTAGCAGCGTGGCAACCAAAATGATGAGCGTCAGGATCGCATCTGTGCTCATAATTGTCCAATCCCGAGTACTAACTTCAGACCCGGCGAGGTTCCATATAGGTAGGGCGGGGCCGCGGCTTGTGCGGGCCGTAGAGCCATTGGTCGGCGCGGGCCATCCATGCCTGATGCGGGCCTTTGATGCTGGCCAGCCAGCCCATGGCCTGGTGGAATGCGGTCTTGCGTTTGGTCCAAGGACAGGTCGTCATGCACAGGCTGCAATCGGTGCCCACGGCATGCCAATAGCGATAGCACTTTTCCTCATCGAGTTTCCATTTTTTGACCCCACTGTGGGCCACTTTCTCGCCGTGGGGGATGGCGCCGATGGGACAGCTTTCGGCACAGATCTTGCACACATGACAATAGGACTGGACGCCGATGTCGACCGGTTTGTCATGGGCCAGCGGTAGATCGCAAGTAACCACAGCCAACCGTACCGCCAATCCAAACTCTCGAGTTAGAAGATAGCCGGCGCGGGACAACTC